>JBLHLE010000727.1:0-4664 GCA_047620805.1 Pirellulaceae bacterium | reverse complement strand
ACCGCTGTTTCAGATTGACTCCCGCGACTACAAATTTGAAGTCGATCGTTTAATTGAGGTCGCCAGCCAATCAGAAACGGAATTGGAAGAGTTAAAACTCGACCATCAAAATATGACTCAGCTTGCGCAGCTGGCGTATCGGGAAGTGACGCTTCACGAGAAAGAGCTAAAGCGGCTCCAAGAGCTTGGACGCAGCATTACAGATTCGGAAATCGAGCAGCAGGAGCGATTGACGCTAGCCGCGCGCAACCGCTATCTGACATCGGCCAGCCAGACGCAGATCCTAGCCAAGCGACACAACAGACTGACCAGTGCAATTCGACTCGCGCAGACTCAATTGGGTCAAGCCAAACTGAACTTCGACCGGACGACAATCACTGCCCCGATCGATGGCGTCATCGTAGAGGATGTCGTCGAGCAAGATTCGTATGTGCAGATGGGTACGAAGCTGGTCACCATCGAAGACACTTCAGCTGTCGAAGTGATGTGCAAGCTGCGGATGGAAGAATTGTATTGGTTGTGGAGTCAAGACAGTGTGAACCAAACGCAGGACGCGGACGTAGCGACTCGCTACCAGATTCCTCAAGTACCAGTCCGAGTCGTGTTTCAACTAGCGGGTCGGGAAGATACGAAATACGTTTGGAATGGAACCTTGTCCAGGTACGACGGCATCGGACTGGATGAGAGGACTCGGACGGTTCCGTGCCGAGTTCGAGTGGATCGACCGAACGACGTCTATTTCGTCGGTGCGCCTCAGCCGTCACCTCCGGCACTTGTTCGAGGCATGTTTGTCAAAGTACAAATTCAAGTCAAACCACCGAAACAGCTCGTACAAGTTTCCGAACTTGCAATTCAACCGGGCAAGAGAATCTGGCGAGTACGGGCTGGGAAGTTAGATGCGGTGAAGGACATCGAGTTGATCAAATTGTTACCCACGGGTGAAGGCAGCAACAATTGGCTTGTCGATCCTGCCAATTCGGACTTGCAGTCGGGCGATGCCGTCGTCGTGTCACAGTTGTCAACGGCCTACAATGGGATGGCGGTCCGACTACCTAGCGAGAAGAAGCAACCATGAAATCTGTTATCCGCTGGGCAGTAAGTAATTCTCCCGCGATGAACACGCTCATGCTTGGTGTTCTGGCCTGCGGGGCGCTCAGTCTGTCGCTCTTGAGACGCGAGGTGTTTCCGGAGTTTGATCTGGAGATCGTGCTCGTATCAGTGCCCTACCCCGGAGCCAGTCCCAGCGATGTCGAGGAAGGAATTTGCCAGAAGATCGAGGAAGCATGTCGTTCGATCGATGGTATCAAGAAAATGACGTCGATTGCCCAGGAGGGATCCGGATTTGTCGTTATAGAGCTGCAGGCGGATGTTGCCAATGTGCAGAGGGCGTTGAATGAAATTCGTTCCGAGGTCGACCGAATTCCCAGTTTTCCCGACTTGGCGGAGGATCCGGAAGTAAAGCAGATTTCAATTCGGGAGCCCGCGATACGAGTCGGAATTCTTGGTCCCAAGGATCTCACGGAGGACGCCGAGCTGACGTTGCGTTCGATGGCGGAGGAGGTTCGCGAGCAGTTGCTGGCCCACAAAACGATATCCCAAGTTTCGCTGATGGGAGTCCGCGATTATCAAATCGACATTGAGATTTCCGAAGAGACGCTACGCAAGCACGGAATGACTTTGCAGCAAGTCGCGCAAATTGTTCGTCGCTGGAACATCGACTTGCCAGGTGGCAGCATGAAGACGCAATCGCAGGAAGTCCTGTTGCGGGGCAAAACGAAAGAGCTGATTGGTGAGGAGATCGCCAAGATTCCCTTGGTGACGGATATCGATGGCGTCGTGTTGACCATCGATGACTTGGGTCTTGTTCGCGACGAGTTTACAGATGAGACGTCGATTAATGAAGTCGACGGCCTGCCAGCCGTAGTCATCGACGTTCAAAGTGCACGTAACGAAGATCTCTTGCTGATTGTCGAGACAGTCAAAAAGTACGTCGCGGAGAAAGCCGGGACGATTCCGCAGGGGTTTGAGCTCCGGACGTGGCAGGACCGTTCCGTCGATGTACGCGATCGAATGGAACTGTTGACGCGCAATGGTATTCAAGGTTTGGCACTCGTATTTCTCGTGCTCGCCATTTTTCTCGATTTGCGATTGGCGTTTTGGGTAGCGTTGGGGATTCCAATCGCAGTACTCGGGGCCGGCGGAGTTCTGTTGTTTACGGGGCAGACATTGAACATGCTATCGATGTTCGCCTTTTTGCTCGCTTTAGGGATTGTTGTCGATGATGCGATCGTCATCGGCGAGAACATTCACACACATATTCAACGTGGGAAACCAACCTTCACTGCAGCGGTCGACGGCGCTTACGAGGTGTTGCCGGCTGTGGTAGCATCGGTGTCGACCACAATTATTGCCTTCGCACCTTTGTTGTATGTATCAGGGGTGATGGGCAAATTCATTGCCGTGATGCCAGTCGCGGTGATCGCAATGCTCGTTATTTCATTGGTCGAAAGTATCTTCATTCTGCCGTGCCATCTGTCACATCGCGATAATCTGTTTTTTACGGTAATCGGGAGAATGTTTGGCTTCTTGTGGTTCATTCCCGAGATGTTCAAGCACATCAATATCTTTGCACAGAAATGGTCGGATTGGTTTGTACAGAAGATCTACCTACCATCTCTGCGTTGGACGTTGAAGAATCCGGCATTGGTCGTCTGCAGTTCCATCGCTTTGTTGATAATTACTTACGGTTTCAAAGAGGCGGGAATCACTCCTTGGAATCTAATGCCCGAAATGGATAGCAATTGGATTCACGCCAAGATCACATATACCGATGGAACTCCCTCGTTCGTGACGGACGAGGCGACGAAGAAGTTGGAAGCGGCGATTCAGAAAGTTAATGCGGAGCATCTCAAAGAACGTGGTAAGCCTCTGCTGCATTTGATTCACCGCTCGGTGGGTAGCGTGCGAGGTTCCGGGCCAATCGGGCCCGATTCGCGATCCACTGGCAGTCACGTTGGTATTATCGAGGTCGAGCTTGTCGATACGTCGCGACGCGAGATCACCAGTTCAGAGATTTTGGGGAGGTGGCGTGCCGCGACGGGCGATCAGCTCTCCGGCGCGGATAGTGTGCAGTACGGAACGCCCGAATTCGGTCCGGGTGGGACGCCCATTGAATTCAAACTCGTTTCGGACAAAGAGCACATGGATCAACTCGAGGCTGCGACGGAGGAATGCAAGAAACACTTGGCGGGTGAAAAGGGAGTGTACGACGTTCGCGATGATTCTCGGCCCGGCAAATGGGAATTTCAGTTGGCGATAAAGAAGAACGCGAATTCGATGGGGGTGACCTCAGCAGACTTGGCGGAGACCGTCCGGGCCTCGTATTACGGTGAAGAAGTCATGCGACTACAACGCGGTCGACACGAAGTCAAATTGATGGTTCGGTATCCGCGCGAGCAGCGGAAGTCGTTCGCTGATTTCGAGCAGATTCGTATTCGGACGAACGACGGGTTCGAGCGGCCGGTCACAGAATTGGCGCAAATCGATGTAAGTCGGGGATATTCGGAAATCAATCGAATTGACCAGAAGCGATCGATTACCGTCTCCGCCGATGTCGACGAAGCCGTAGCGGTGAGCGACAAGATTGTGCAGGGGATGAAGGGAGACTTTTTGCATTCACTGGTCGCAAAATACCCGGACGTGGATGTCCGTTGGGAGGGGCAGCAAGAGCAGTCGCGAGAATCGCTCGATAGTCTGAAAGTCGGATTTCTAGGCGCGGTCGTGGCGATGTTCGTGTTGCTGACTTTAGTCTTTCGATCGTACTTGCAACCACTGATCATCCTGGCGATCATCCCATTCGGCGCGATGGGCGCAGTGTGGGGACACGCACTTTTGGGACTGCCACTGTCGCTGTTTTCAGTTTTCGGAATCGTGGCGTTGACCGGCGTCGTTGTGAACGACTCGATCGTCTTGATCGATTACATCAATCAACTTGTCCGCAGCGGCGTTCCCCTAGAGGCTGCGTTGCTGCAGGCCGGGGCACAACGCTTTCGTCCAGTGATGCTTACATCCGTGACCACCGTGGCGGGACTCTTGCCCATGCTGACCGAAACATCGTTTCAGGCTCAGATTCTCATTCCAATGGCGACTAGCTTGACGTTCGGTTTGATCATGGGAACCGTGCTCGTTTTGATACTAGTACCAACTTTTTATCTCTACTACGGCCAACTTGCGTTGTCGAACATTCTAGACCGCGCTGCGGAACCCGACAGCATCGACCCAAAAGGTATCTACGCCGAACCGCAATTCGAGTAGCCGTTGTAAGAATCTACGAGCGTGAAGCCGGTTCTCGATGTTGGGCGAACGCGGCTCAAAAGATTCCAGCTCCGAAGTCGGCGTCGTTTCCTTGGTCGGGCGTTGGTGTTGAAATTGTGGCCGCTGAGGAAGTTGACGTCTCCGCGCGAGCTTTGTGGGGAGCTCGCGGTTCTAGCGCAGCTGGCTCAATGTGCCGGCTCGTGACCGCCGCTTCTTCCGCCACAAGTTCTTTTTCTACTTCGGGCTCTTCTTCTATTACGGGCTGCTCAACTTCCGGCTCCGGGTTGTTTTCAACTGAATCCTCTCCAACTGAATCCTCTCCAACTGGGACCTCAGCTTCAACTGGGACC
>JBLHLE010000726.1:0-4676 GCA_047620805.1 Pirellulaceae bacterium | reverse complement strand
CTCGCAACGCAATTCCTGCCTTGCGGCTTCAGAACACGCAGACACCCTGCGTTGCTTCTTATTCCCCTTATCTCCCTTATATTCTTCCTTTTCTTCTATTCCCCGTGTCTTTGCGCCTTCGTGAGCCCCGTCTTTACCTTCGATTTTGACAAAGAACGTCTAAAAGCTCAGAATTGACTCGCATGGTAGCGATCGCAATTGCGATAATTGAAGCTGGAGCGCGTGCGCGAGTACGGCCTTGGACGAATATGGACAGCTAATTTGGACGGCGGAGTTGCGCATGAATGATTTCCAAATGAACCGACGGAAAGCCCTTCTCGTAGGTGGCATGGGCGCTTTGAGTCTCAGCATGCCGGGATCGGTGATTGGTAGTGACGAACTCGATGCGCAAGGCAACGCCAAAGCCTCGGAGAAGTCGGTTATCTTCGTGCTGCTCTGCGGCGGACCGAGCCACGTCGATACTTGGGATATGAAGCCAGACGCGCCGGCGACTATTCGAGGGCCGTACAAGCCCATTGATACGAAGGTGCCGGGGATGCGCATTAATGAGATGCACACGAAGTTGGCGAAGTTGACCGACCAGTTTACGCTCATCAATTCGATGACACATCCGGGTGCGATCAGTAATCACTTCGACGCCATGCACAACTTGCTGAGCGGACAATCGGCGAGGCGCGTGACGCAAGGGGTGACGGACGACCAGCCTTACATCGGCTCGTTTGTAGCCAAGCACAAGCCCAGCGAACGGAATCTCGTTTCCAACGCTTGGTTGATTAAGTGTGTTGGACCGCCCGTCTTTTGTGCTCCCAACATTGGGATCGGTGGTTACCTCGGCTCGGCATATGCGCCGGTGTTCGTGGGCTCGGCCCAAAACCATCCGGCGATGAAGACTTTTACGCCACCGGAAATCTACGACCTCGGCGACGATAAACTATTAAACCGTCGCAAGAAGCTGCTCAGCAATCTTGAGTCTAGCAAGCTAACTAATGACGCCCTCGGCAAGGATTGGACTGACCTGCGTGCGAAAGCATACGATGCGATGACGCGTCCCGAAGGCCGCCAGGCGTTTGACTTGACCCGCGAGCCAGACTCGGTGCGGGAACGTTACGGGGACCATCCGCTCGGTCAGAATCTTCTGCTCGCGAGGCGAATGGTAGAGTCGGGCGTGCGGTTCGTAACCGTCAATGGCTGGGCAGGCCAGGCTGGGCACGAAAAGAACGGCCCGCCTAGCAGTAGCTGGGACATGCACGGCGGAAACATGGGTATGGGCAACGCCTTCGGCGACGGTTCTTACGGCATGGGATTCTGCCTGCCACGGCTGGATCAGGCGCTAGCCGGATTGTTTTCCGATCTCAAAGAACGGGGCATGATGGACAATACACTCGTCGTGGCAATGGGCGAGTTTGGCCGCACTCCCATCATCTTGACTCAGGACCCACCCGGTCGTCAGCACTGGGCGAAATGTTTCTCCGCCATTGTGGCCGGCTGTGGTATACGCGGCGGAGCCGTGTATGGCAAAACCGACAAAAACGCCGGCTATGTGGAAAGCAACCCGGTCCGTCCGGAAGAATTGGCCGCCACCATCTACCACGCGCTCGATATTCCGATCAACGAGCCACAGAACAATAGCGGGATTTCGCGTCCACTTACCACGGGCAAGCCGGTGATGGAGTTGTTCGGGTAGACAGTGTGAGTTAACTCTCCGCCTGCCAATTTCTGAATACAACACGGGC
Source organism: Pirellulaceae bacterium (assembly GCA_047620805.1). Classification (GTDB taxonomy): domain Bacteria; phylum Planctomycetota; class Planctomycetia; order Pirellulales; family Pirellulaceae; genus JBLHLE01. The sequence goes on along the minus strand of JBLHLE010000726.1, from coordinate 2,943 downwards.
CCGTGTGACCTGAAGAGCATTTGAACTTCGAAAGCCCCACGCACAGCCGGACGCTGCGCTGGGGCGGTTACATGCCCTTCACTTCATCCACTCTACACTTCTTCACTCTACAATCATCACTCTTCAATCATCACTCTACAATCATTTCCAGCGAGAGATGCTGGAACTTGCGACGACTCACACTTCCAGCGCCCCACCCGGAGCTGATACTCCGCCCTCCCCTTCTCAGTTCGTTTTGGGCAACCGATAAATCGTCAGCCCAAAGCGAACTGAGTGGGGAGGTAACTCGTGTGACGTTCTCCGCCGCGTAACTTCAAGGTCATTTGTATTTCGAGACAGCCGGGAAGAATTAGATTTCGAACAATCTTCTGTAACCAACGCATTTCCTACGAGAAGTCACATGTTGTTAAGGTTTTGGCTTGTTCGCGCGATTGGGCTATACTGATGAGTTGAAAATTGGCATCGCCGAATTCGGTCATTGTTTTCCAAGAAGACTCCTCGAGGCTCTCTCCTCAAGGATTTGCGCGAACAACTGAGTCACCATCATGAAAAATGCGTTCAAACCATCCGACGTTCTTTTGCGGACAATCCTCGTTCCGAATTTCCTTGTACTGGCCATGGGTTGTTGGTCGCCGTTGCTGGCCGACGATTTTTCGGCGGGTGTGCGGGCAACATTTGATGCGCATTGCGTCAAGTGTCACGGCAAAGGGAAGAAGCTTGAAGGTGAGGTGAACCTGTTTGCGCTGAAGTCAGGCGACGACCTGATCGCTCAGCCGGAATTGCTTGCAGGTCTGATCAGGGTATTGAAGGACCGCGAGATGCCACCGGAAAACGAGCCACCGCTTCCTGCGGTGCAGCGCGCTCGAATGGTCGACCAATTGCAGACGCTGTTCAACCAGGCAGTGCGGACGCAGGGGTTCGGTCCCACTCCAATCCGACGGATGAATCGATTTCAGTACAACAACGCCGTCGTCGATCTGCTCGAACTAGATCGCGATATCTTCCAACTCAACGAGCGGCTACTTCGCCGTCGTGAGGATTACTTCCAGCCAGAGACGCGAAAGATGCCAACGGAAGTTCGCATCTCAAGTCGACCGCTGTCGAAGGATATCGACAACCAGCGTCCCGAAGGATTCAGGGGAGTCGCCCCTTTTCCTCAAGACAAACGCGCGGAACACGGTTTTGACAATCGCGCCGACCATCTGTCGTTGTCGCCGTTGTTGATGGAGTCGTTTCTGCAGCTAAGTCAGACGATCGTCGAGAGTCCGGATCTCAATCCCAGGGAATGTCGCAGCTGGGACCGCCTGTTTGGCACTCCGGGCGAGGCGCCGCGAGGAGCGGTCGAGGGTCGATACGAGGCAGAGCCGGGAGGACCAATGAAAATCGTGGGTACCCCCAAAGGTCGAGCTGCGATGCAAAACATGCAAAGCTTCGGGAGCGACTGGAGCAGCGCAGAGCAACTCTTTTGGCTGTGCCAGGAACAGGGACCAGAATTGAAGGTGTCTTTCACTGTCACAGAAGCTGGCACCGGGTTGCGGTTCGGGTTTACAAAAGCTCCCGACTATGGATCGTTCGACATCTTTCTGGACGATGTCAAGATTGGCGACAGCGTCGATCTCTACGATCCAAAAGTGGTGCTCGCTCAACACACCGTTACGGCAGCGATCAAAACCGGCCCGCACATTCTGAATTTCAAGTGTGTCGGCAAGAACGGTCGGTCGGTTAGGTACTTCTTCGGTCTCGATTACGTCGACGTGACGGGTCGGAAGCCGTTGGCAATTGCCGATCCGCAGCCGCCCGTCAGCAGCGAGGTTCAGGACCGAATCGAGAAGCTGCTCCGCCGCGCCTTTCGCCGTCCCGTCGATCCCGAGACTCTCGATCGATTCACGAAGTTCGCCGCAGGCCAGCTCAAAGCTGAAGTGTCCTTTGAGGACACGATGCGAACGGTGGTCGGTGCGGTCCTCGGCATGCCAGACTTTCTTTATTCCTACGAAACTTTTGCTGCGAATCCCCATGCAAATCCCCATGCAAAGTCCGATAAGGGTGGAGTTCGTCAGCCGGTGAACGATTTTGAATTGGCCTCGCGACTCGCTCAGTTTTTCTGGAGCAGCATTCCCGACGATACCCTGCTGGATCTTGCTGACGCGGGCAAGTTGAGCGATCCCGATACGCTTAGCGCGCAAATCGATCGGATGCTGAACGACCGGCGGTCGAGTCGGTTCTGTGACAACTTCCCCGCTCAGTGGTTACAGCTGGATCGACTGATCACTTCGATTCCGGATCCGAAGAAGTATCCGTACTTTTATTATGACGGTTACCGGACGAGCATGCACATGATGTCCGAGCCCCTGCTGCTCTTCGAGACGGTCTATATTGAAGACCGTTCGATTGTGGATCTGCTGGATCCGAAGTTCACTTGGCAAAGCGAAATGCTTCGTCAGAATTACGAGGGGAAATCGAACTCGGGGCACGACGTTCAGGTACAGGTCTTTCGCCGCGTTGCTCTGGACGATCCGCGTCGAGGCGGCGTGATTACCAATGCAGCGGTCATGACCATGACGTCCACACCCACTCGTACTCAACCGATCACGCGTGGTGCCTGGGTGAATGCCGTGATCTTCAACGAGCCGCCCGAACCGCCACCAGCAGACATCCCACCCTTGCCGGAAGCCGCTAAGGAAGAGTTGGAGAAGCTGACGATTCGCGAACGCTTGGCTTTGCATCGCAAACGCGCCGACTGTGCGGGCTGTCACAACAAGATCGACCCATTCGGTTTTGCCTTGGAGAATTACGGTCCGACTGGGGTGTGGCGCGACAAGTACGAGAACGGACGGGACGTGGATCCCAGCGGAGTGCTATTCAATCAATACGAATTCAAAACTGTGGTCGAGTTCAAGACGCTGGTCCTTAAAGAGAAGCAGCGGTTCATTCGGGGATTTGTCT
>JBLHLE010000725.1:0-4677 GCA_047620805.1 Pirellulaceae bacterium | reverse complement strand
AAGAGTTGAGCGACCCGAATCAGCATTCGTTTTGGTCGCAAGATTTCGGCACTTTGCAGATCGCTAATTCGCAAGGGCCGGAAAACGCCAATCGCATTTTCTCGCTATTGGAGAGAATCGACGCGCAGCGTGGAGAAGAACTATACAAACTTATCACGAGTTACACCGAAGAAGAACTGGGATCGGGCGGAGCGGGAAAACTCGTGGGATTACTTGAGAGTGAGCAGCTTATTGAGCGAGTGTTGGCGATCGAGAATTTGAAGCAGATTTGCGAAATGGAGTTGTTCTATTCAGCCTGGCGACCAGAGGCGATGCGGAGGTCAAAAGTGCAGCGGTGGCGCGAGCGTCTTGAGGGTGGTTTGATCGTCTACAAGCGGCCGCCTTCGCCGATTCCCCCCGTTCCTGTGACGGCGGCTTCCAGCGTTGCACCGGACCAGCCTGCCGGCAATGTGCTACCTTAGAACTGGAGTTTTTTCTGTCACTATCAGCGGTTCGGTGATTGAAGCGAATTTGCGGCGGCGAAAGCGCGGTTCTAAGTCATATAAGCTTAGTGATTTATGAAAAATTGAGCTAAATCTCCCTGCTTTCAACATTCAGTTATGTTCCTCCACGGGATTCCCCTTACCTAAACCCGGTTACCCGCTAGAATAAGGGATCAATTGAAATCGTTCGAGATTTTGGTGCAGGCAGATGCCGCTTCAAAACCGGACAGATGACGATTGTCGAAACAGCCATTTGCGTTTGTTCTACACTCATCACAGGGTTAGAATAGGCCGTTTGGTTAATTGTCGTTATGCCCAGCGGGGCAATCAAAAGGCGACAATAACGTATTGGCTACAGCAAGATTCCCCGGAACCACTCGAAAATTCGGGTCGTTCTTGATAAATGTTGTAGGCATCCCACAGCGGTAGTCGAACTGTACTTGTTCGTTACCCAATGACGCGTGCAATTGACTTATGGTGTGTAGGAGTGCCAGCGTGAATATCGATATTTCAGCACGACATGGGCATCTTGGCTCAGAAATTCAGGGCAAGATCTCTGAAAAAGTCAGCAAACTTCCCAGGTATTTTGACCGGTTGACAGCTATTCACGTCACCGTCGATTTAAAAAACGAAGAATCGGTTGAAGTTGAGATTCGGGCGTCGGCGGAACACACTGAGGATTTCGTTGCGACCAGCGACGGGAACTCAGTGCTCTCGGCTCTCGATACAAGTCTTCACAAAATCGAACAACAGATACGCAAGCATAAAGAAAAAGCGACCGATCGCCGGGCGACAGGACACAAGCATTTGGAATTGCCGAGCGATTCTAGCGACGACGTCGAAGACGACGAATGATCGTAAACGGTCGGTGGAACCACGATCCGCCGGGTGGCTTTGAGCCCGCTCGCACGTACCGCGATGGGAACGCGAGACACAAGTTAATTCGAAAGGTACACAGATGAAGTTTGCCGAATTCGTTAGTTTAGAGGCTATTCAGGCAGATCTGAAAGCGGACGACAAAGAAGGCGTTATCGCCGAGCTGGTGGATTCGTTGATTGCTACTAATGCGATCAGCGGTGAGGAACGCGATAGTATCATTAAAGCGATAATGAAGCGCGAAGAACTGGGCAGCACTGGCATCGGTCGAGGTGTTGCAGTGCCGCATACCAAGCATGGCAGTGTCGAAAAATTAACGGGTACGGTTGGCGTCAGTATCGAAGGCGTTGACTTTGAGAGTTTGGATGGCGAAAAAGTCCAACTGTTTTTCTTGTTAGTTTCTCCGCACGATCGTCCTGGCGACCACCTTCGTGCACTGGAAAACATTTCGCGTCAACTGCGAGATGACACGTTCTGCCGTTTCTTAAAGCAATCGAAAACGGCGCACGATATTGCTCAATTGTTGGAAGAGGCCGACAACAACCAATTCGTCTCGTAGCGTTTACCAGTTATGTTTGATGCAGTGGCGTGCGGACTAGCAGAGGGCGGGCCCAGCGAACCAAGGACCGGTTTTTCGACCGCGGGTTCGATTCGTTGAATTCCGCCGCCTTACTGAAAGAGAAATCGATGACTGAAAAGACAGTCAGCAAAGTTGTCACAATCAACAACGAACAGGGGCTGCACCTGCGCCCCGCTGAATTGTTTGCTCGATTAGCTAACCAGTTTGAATCAAATGTTGAACTGATTAAAGATAGCGAACGCGTGGATGGAAAAAGCATTCTCAACATCGTCACGCTCGGCGCAGCTAAAGGTACTCAATTGCGGATCGAAGCAGCCGGCGTTGACGCCGAACAGGCAATCGCCGCGCTCGCCGAATTATTCGACAACGAGTTCTTGGATACGGAAACCGCAGACCAAACTTAATGGTTGATTCGCCTCGGTCGGTAAAACTTCGTGCTGGCCGAATTTCCTTTGCGAATCGTTCCTGTCGCGAATCCGAATTCCGTTGGGGTCTCGCCAGCGATTGCATATACGCCCAGCTTACAGCGGGACGCTCTCCAATTGCTTCGCGAATGGTCAATCCGACATTTATTTAAGTAACAGTACATAGTTTATTTAAGTAACAGTACACAGTGAACGCATTCTCATGCTAATTCTGCAAGGTATACCCGTTTCACCGGGAGTCGCCATCGCCGAAGCGGTTGTGATCGACAACGAGGGATTTAGGATCCCGCGAAGATTCGTGTCGCGCGATGCAGTCGACGACGAACTCGCTCGTTTGCGGGATGCAACCGACGCCGTAGCCGAAGACATAGCGAGCAATCGCGACGCGATTTCCCAGCAGCTTGGCGAGCAATACGGCGCAATTTTTTCCGCCCACCTGCAAATGTTACGCGACCCCAAGCTACACGAAGAGCTTCAGGAACTGATTCGGGATCGCCACTACTGTCCCGAGTACGCCGTCAGTCGAACGATGCGGCGGTACGCCAAAGTATTTCAGGAATTGGACAATCCGTATTTGGCCGAGCGCGCGCATGATATCTTCGACCTGGAAAAGCGTTTGCTGCGAAACCTCTTGGGGCGAAGACGCGAAGAGTTGTCTCACATTACATCGCCAGTAATCGTATTGGCGCACAATCTCACCCCCAGCGAAACGGCGAATTTGGATCCGAGATTCGTAATGGGCTTCGGAACGGAAATTGGCGGGGCTGGGGGGCATACCTCAATTGTTGCCAAGGGGCTTGAGATTCCTGCTGTCGTCGGCGTCGGCAATTTTTTGACCGATGTGTCTGGAGGTGATTTGATCGTTGTCGATGGCGATTCGGGGCGCGTTATCGTGCAGCCGGACCAGGATACGCTGGCCTACTACAAGCATGAAGCGGAGGAGCATCGGACATTTGCCCAACGGCTAGAGACACTCCGCGATTTGCCCGCCGAAACGACCGATGGCAGCCGAGTTTACATTTCCGCAAATATCGAGTTTCCACACGAAGTGAGCGCCTGCTTGAGACGTGGAGCAGACGGTATTGGTTTGTATCGAACAGAGTTTCTCTATCTTGGAGCAGAGAACGAGCCAAGTGAAGAGGAGCACTTCGAAGCTTACGCCAGCGTCGTTAAGGAAATGGACGGTCGGCCGGTTGTAATTCGGACTCTCGATCTCGGCGCGGACAAGATGGGCCATCTTCCGCTCGCAGAACAGGAAAAGAACCCGTTTCTCGGACTCCGTAGTATCCGAATATCGCTTCGAAACTTGCCTTTATTTCGCGTGCAGCTGCGAGCCATCTTGCGAGCCAGTGCTCTGGGCGACGTGCGCATCATGTTCCCCCTGATCACTACGTTGCACGAACTTCGTCAAGCGAAAATGGTGTTGAACGATGCGATGGAAGACCTCGAAGACGAAGGGGTGGGATTTGATCGGAATATTCAAACGGGGATGATGGTTGAATCGCCCGCGGCTGTCGTGATGATTGATAAGTTTCTCAAAGAGGTCGACTTCGTCAGTATTGGAACCAACGACTTGGTGCAGTATGCGTTGGCAGTTGATCGGAGTAATAACCATGTCGCCGATCTTTATCAGAATGGCGACCCCGCAGTACTGAGGTTATTGGACATGACCATTCGCGCCGCGAACGAGGTCGACATTCCAGCGACGATGTGCGGTCAGATGAGCGCCGGAATGGACTACACGATGTTGTTGTTGGGTTTAGGGTTGAGGCGTTTCAGCGTTCCGTCGAGTGCCGTGCCGGAGATCAAGAAGATCTGTCGATCGGTGTCAATAAGCCAGTGCGAGGACATCGCCAAGCGCGCGATGTCGATGGACAGTGCTCGGGAAGTCGACACGTTTCTCCGCGAGCAATTACGACAATTGGTACCAGACATCATGCTGCACTCGTAGATCCACAGGGTCATTTTCGGCCCAGGCAAGGCTGATTTTCTGTCGTTTGGTTTTCTTTTGGTGGTCTTAGCTGCCTTTATCTCCGCAGCGAATCGCAGGTGGGGTCAAGGATATTAGCCCATACTGCACAACGACTTACGCTCGTTTGTCCGGCATTCTACCAGCTGGCAACCCCTTCTTTGTGGGGGTATTTATATCTCTATTAGCGTTTAAAAACGTCAAAGTGCTCCTCCGTAGGAAGGCTGGCCTTGGTAGAATTCGGGCTCCTCTTCGATGAGGCCGCGGTGAACCGATTGGCCCGCCACATGTAGGGTAGGTGGGGTGACATCCCCGTCGGAGGAAGGGCGTATGAAATACAATTTG
>JBLHLE010000724.1:0-4681 GCA_047620805.1 Pirellulaceae bacterium | reverse complement strand
ACCTTCTCACTTTCCAAACGGAAATAGGTCAACCAATAGGTCCCTTTCCGTTGGTTGTTGATCGGATAAGCGAGTTTTTGTTCTTGCCATAAGCGACTGGCGAGTACTTCGCCACCACTCTTCTGGACCATTTCGGGAATCTGAGCCGAAACGCTAGCAGGATCGCGTGCGTATCGATTCGAATCGAGAATGACCAGGCATTCATAAACATTCTGAGCCAAGATGGATCTCCCTTTGTGTCACACTGACAGCATTCATCATCCGTTGGAGTTGTATTTATTCATGCAGTAGTCAACCCCTTCGGCGGCCCAATCGGCAACAGCCTGAGCAGCCTCTTTAACTACATGCTTTACTTCCGGAGTTTCTTCGTCCGTGAAACGACTGAGGACGTAATCGGCGATATCCCAATTATCTGGTGCGGCGCCAATTCCGATTCGCAATCGGGACAACTCCTGCGTCCCGAGATGACGAATGATGTCGTTAAGACCTTTTTGCCCGCCAGCCGACCCTTTCGCTCGAAATCGTAATCTCCCTAGCGGCAGGTTAAAATCGTCACAAACGACCAGCAGGTCTTCACATTCAAATTTATAAAAATCGAAAGCAGCGCGAACACTGCTTCCGCTTCGATTCATATAGGTATGAGGAGCCAACAGAAAAACCCGTTGAGTCCCAACCATCGCCTCGACCAATTCACCTTGAAATCGAGACTTGGGCGTCGTAGTTCCGTATTGAGTTGCTAGTTCACCGAGGACATCGAAACCGACATTATGTCGAGTTTTTTGGTATTTCTTCCCTGGATTTCCCAACCCTACTACTAATTTTGTGGCCACAACTTAACGACAACCTTTAACCGATAGCTGGGTTAGCCACCAGCCTCCTCGTCATCAGCCTTGCGACCAATTACTTCTGGTTCATTCATTGCGCCAGCGCCTTCATCACCTTCGGCTTCTTCTTCTGGCTCGGTACAAGTAGCGACGATCGTCGTCACGTCGATCAAGAACTTAGCACCTTCCGGAAGCTTAAGATCGGCAACTGTCAACGCCTCCTCTTTCCCCAAAGTATTGATATTCAATACCAGTTTTTCAGGAATCGAAATCACGGGGCAGTCGACACTGATTTCATGCAAAAGATGCTTCAGAATCCCGCCTTCCTTGGTACCTGGAGAGATACCGCGAAGTTCGATCGCAACTATTGTTTCCACGCGCTCATCTCGGTCAACTCGAGTCAAATCGACATGCATAATCTCAGCGCCGAATGCGTCCCATTGAACCACGCTTATCAGTGCAGATTCGGAGACAGCCCCAGTCAAATCGACCAGTTTCGCGCCGTGATTTATCGCATTCACAAACTCTTCTGTAGGGACGGTCAAGCAGACGTTGTCCTTACCGTGACCATACAAAATAGCGGGGACATTGCCGCTACGTCGCAGGCGCCGCGTATTGCTCGTTCCGAGCGTTTCGCGAAGGCTACAGTTCAAAACGTCCGCCATCTTTACTTACCCTTTCATCAACCGTGGTTTTGGAAACTCCTCATTTTGCCAGAAAAGCGTTCCAACACAACCCCACCTGACAATTTCGAAGCACCAAAATCTATTCGGATTTCACGCTAAAAACAATTAGCGGGAATACGTAATTCAGACAGCGAAATACCGAACAAAGCGATCTATTAAAGAGACCTAAGTCCTTTTAGTCCCCACAGTGTCAAACTGGGAAGCATAGGGTGTTAATAGGGCTATTGAAGCTCCGGAACCTCATCCCAAACGTCTTCAGAAACCTCATCACACCCCCGAGGGCCCGCAATCGGGACCGACACCAACGGGAAATTGCCAAAAAACTTGGGCCAGGCATTCTGGTCACAGGCCGCCATTTCTTCATTTCGACCCTGTAAGGCTCGTCGCCCCTTTGCCCATTTTGCGTCAGGACGCTAATATCAAATCTCGACAAACGCTCGCTATTTTTGGGGCGGGTTGAACGGCAAATTCGCTGCACTCAGAGACGAATAGGGTTGGAAGATGGCAAAGAAGCGGACGGCAACTTTCGACTACATCGAACCCATTGGCTCTCGCGTCCTCGTGCGAAAAGACGAACCGAAACGGGAAACTCGTGGCGGTATCGCGCTCCCAGACGCCTCCGAAATCCCCACGATTACCGGTCGAATCGTCGCCATATCCGCTCAAGTCGAAAACGACACCGAACTTCCGCTGCGGCAATACGACCGGATCCTGTTTCACCCCAAAGCTGCCGTTCCAGTCGACTTTGAAGCAGATAACCAACTATTCGTCATCCCCGTCGAAGACGTCGTCGCCGTCTTCCGACGCAGCGAAGAGAGTTGATGCGGCAAATTGACGCTAGACGGGAGTGACGGACGCTAGACGCTAGTGACACCACTGGCAGCTTGCAATCTAACTGCCTAAGTGGGGGGGCGAATTCCGCAGTCGGTTCTAATCCGTTTCGTCCTGAAAGATCGCACTGATCGACTTATCTTGGTGAATACGGCCGATAGCGTCGCCTAAGATTTGGGCGACCGAAAGTATTTGCAACCCGTCAATGTGTTTCTCGGACGAGAGCGGAATCGTGTTAGTCAGCACAAGTTTTTCAATATTCTGATCGCGGAGATTCCGCATGGCATCGCCACAGAGAACGCCGTGAGTTGCCGCCACATAGATGGCTTTCACGCCATGCTTCCACAGCAACTCCGCAGCCCCTCTTATGGATCCAGCGGTGCTGATCATGTCGTCAAACATTAATGCAATTCGCCCCTGCACAGGTCCGCCAATCACATTCTCTTGAGTCGTTTCGGTCGCACTCGTCCGTCGCTTGTCGAGAATTGCCACTGGCAAGTTTCCCAATCGCGACGCGTGACCGACTGCGCGTTTCATACTCCCCACATCTGGGCTGACTACCACCGCATTATTTTCGGATAGACCAAGGCCTTGAAAATACTTATTGAGGACGGGAGCGGCATAAAGATGATCTACCGGAACATCGAAAAAACCTTGAATTTGCGGGGCGTGCAAATCCATCGTCAGAACACGATCCGCTCCAGCACGCGTAATAAGATTCGCCACCAGCTTCGCGGTGATTGGCGTGCGGCCTTCGTCCTTGCGGTCCTGGCGAGCGTAACCGAAATACGGCAAAACAACAGTTACCCGCGCCGCACTAGCGCGTTTGCAACTGTCGATCATGATCAACAATTCCATTAAGTGTTCGTTGACCGGCGGGCAGGTCGACTGAATCAAGAAAACGTCCCGACCGCGGACGTCCTCTAGAATCTTGCACAGACATTCCCCATCGGGGAAGTTGTCGAGAAGTATTCTACCGAGCGGCAGGTTGAGAAATTGGCATATTTCCGTCGCCAAACCAGGATTGGCTCGTCCACTGAAGATCTTAAGTTCGCGCATCCGCGTAGCCCATCTTTTGCATTTCCGCTTCGACCGCCTCAAGTTGATCAACGCTGTTGACACTCAAAGCCTCGCACGCTTGCAAGACCGCCAACGCACGCACATCCTTATTCTCGGCTTTTAGCAGTCCAGGGCAATCGGTGACATAGTATTCCTGCTGATTATTTGTGTTCGTCAACCTACCCAACGAGTGCAGAAGCTCTTTGCAGTCGAATACATACGTGCTCATATTTACTTCCGTAATTTTTCTTTGTTCTTCCGTTGTATCCTTCTGTTCGACGATTCCCTCGAAGTTTCCGTCCTTATCTCGACAGATTCGCCCCAACCCCGTGGGATCCTCAACGTGCAATGTTCCCAAAATACAGGCTGGACTGCACTCATCGTACTCGCCCATTAGCGCTTGAAGCGAAGAACGCTGAGTCAGCGGCGAGTCGCCGGCCAGAACTAAGACGGCACCTTCATGCGACTGGATTTGCTCGCGAGCCATCATAACCGCATGACCTGTACCAAGTTGCTCCTCTTGCACTACATACTCAACGTCGAATCCAGCAAGCGATGCCTTCACGTCATCCGCCCTGTAACCAACCACGACGACGATCCGACCAACACCCGCTTCCAACAGCGTGTCGATTACGTAATGAATCATCGGACGACCCAAAGTTGGAAACAGCACTTTCGGCAGTTCCGACTTCATTCGAGTTCCCTTGCCCGCCGCTAATACGATTGCCATTGGTCGGTTCATGATCGCTTCCTTTGCACCACTATAGTGCCGTTCTCGGTTCGTTTACATGTTTTGGTACTAACTCAATTTGATCGCAAATTCGCGATCGAATTCCACACCCAACAAAGATTTAACATCAACAATCAACTCAACGCGGATTCGATGACATCCCTGCGGTCGTCCCATAACATGGACCGCTGGAATTTTAAACGGTTTGCGTAGCGGGCCAAATGCGGAATCGTTCATCATCCATCGTCGACTCCCCGCTGCTGCTACCATCAACTTTATCACCTGGGAAAACTCTAACGATCACGTAACAGATAGCGCCACTAGCGAAATCCGTATAATTGCGTCCATAAAATGGGCTGATTCGTCGATACGGCAAGTTCCAGGTCGGCACAAGTGCGACAAGCGGGGCTAGAAAACAGCTAGAAAACAGTCCAAATGGGTGGATAGCCACGAGACAGCGGAGGCTTTCCCGCGTTTGACATCAAAGGTTCGTGAAGAAACGCCGGACGCGCCTTTGGTTCATTGACACTCCCCTCCGCCCATTCGTAGAA
>JBLHLE010000723.1:0-4685 GCA_047620805.1 Pirellulaceae bacterium | reverse complement strand
AGAATTTACGGCAAAAACCATTGGACGCGCGCGCATTTCACGGTCACTATGGTAAGTCTGGCAAGGTAGGGTATTCAGGGATCTGACGTGCATCGTTTTGGCTTGCTTTGCGGTCATTGGTCTGACCGGCATCGTGCGTGGTCAGGGCGACGGCGATGAAAAAGGCGGCGATGAAAAAGGCGGCGACGGAATAGCCGCGACGGTTGGGGCCGACGTAGTCAAAGGCGACAACGGCAAAGCCGATGGCGACGCGGCGGGTCCGCCTTCCGGTGAAGTCCGGGATGTGAAGGGGGAAGTTATCGCTCGATGGTTCTCTGCCATTGACGGGAAAGACAAAGGTACCGACGAGACGAGGATGCAACCCATCCTCAAGCCAGGAGACTTGGGGCCACGCGTCAAAGAGGTTCAGACCACGTTGAATTATATTCTGGGTGGGAGGACACTAGACCTTCCAAATGAATGGGATTTTGACGACGACGGAAGCCTTGTACTTTGGAAGCCCGACGACGCGCGTGCGCCACGTATCTCGGATTGGCCCGGCGCAACGGGCGATAAAAAAATCGAACTTCCGAACCGGTTTTTCGCATCCTTTGGCCGTCGAGGGAAGCCTCTCGTCGTCGATGGCATCTATGGCAAAAAGACTTTTGCCGCTGTCTGGTTGTTTCAAGCCGAAATGAAGCTCGAGCCAACTGGCACAGTGGATGCGCTAACTCTGGACAAGTTAGAGCCGTTGGTTTCGCCGAATAGCCTTCTCGGCCTAGCCGCAGTGCCGTTTGACCACCGGCCAGAACTAGAACGTTTGGCCCAAGAGACAAATTTTTTATCGCCAGAACAGCTCAAGTACTTGGTCTCGCTAACGCTGTCCGCACTCATCCTCCTCGCAAGTTTCGTTGTCTTCCGTTTTTCCAAAACGTTGGCGACGTCGACACAGTTCCTTTCACGCTGGATGTTCACGCCCACCAGTTCGCCCTGGTTCACCATGATGCGTGAAAAACAAGTCTTCTTACATGCTGCGCAATTCGCTCCGGCGATTTTTATCTGGCTCTCGGCGTCGTGCTTTCCTGCGCCGGATGAGGACGCGCTCAACTACCCTTATGTGAATGTCTATCAGGATTTTCACGTCTACTTCGTGCGAATCGGTTTGGCCTATTGCGGACTCGTGTTTGCGCTCGTCCTTTACGCGATGATCGATGCCTTCGACGCTTACTACGTTTCGCGAGGTGACTCGGATGATGAAGATGTTTCCGAGGACTCGGGCGATAATCCAATTTCGAGCATCACAGGCGCGGGTAAACGCTGTGCCGTATTGCTGGCGTTGATCCTTATCGGGGCCGCTTTTCTCGGGAAGAACCCGTTGAGCATCCTCGGTGGATTGGGTGCGTTGATGGCCATCATCATGTTGGTCTTTAAAGACGCGATCTTGGGGATGGTCTCCAGTGTGCAGATCATCATGCACAACCTGTTAGAGGTTGGCGATTGGATCGAAATGCCGAAGTACGGCGCCGACGGCGAGGTGCTAGAGATTTCGCTCAGCTGTATTCGTGTGCAGAATTTCGATAAGGCCATCGCCGTGATTCCAACTCACGCCATGATGTCTGGAGCGTTTAAAAACTGGAGTGGAATGAAGAAGGCAGGCGGTCGCCGTATCAAACGATCGATCTATTTGGACATGAACTGCTTCCGAGTTTGCTCTCCGAAAATGATCGAGCAATTCGGTCGCGTCGAGCTGATTGCCGATTACATCCGCAACAAAGTCAAGGTGTTGGACGACTACAACGACTTGCACGACGGCGACGCATCGATGGTCAACAGTCGACAACTGACCAACATCGGTACTTTTCGAGCGTATCTCGAGGCTTACCTGGAGAGTCATCCCGACCTCACTGGGGAGATGACCCTCCTCGTCCGGCACCTCCAACCGACCAAGGAAGGCTTGCCCGTAGAAATCTACGCGTTCAGCAATACGACCGTATGGAAGGAGTACGAAGCTGTGCAGGCAAACATTGTAGAGCACATTCTGTCGATCCTGCCCGAGTTCGAATTGCGCGCCTTCCAGGATATGACAAACGAACCGGATGACGACCGCGATCTCGTCGAAGAAACAACGCCGATCTCCGCCGAAGAAGATCTCGAGTACCGCCTGAAGAAGGCGAGGCGGTTCGTCGTTCAGCAAAATCGGTATTTGTCCGAACGGCCCTTTGCCAAGACTGACGTCGCCGTCCGCAAAGTGAAAAAGCTGCTCGCTGAACTCAACTTGGTTGCCGACCTTGACGTCGAATGCGTTGATCGCGAGCTGACGCTGCTCAAAGATGGCACGGCGTTCTAACCGGGGACTCCGAAGTTTGAGCGGCTAGGCCGCGAATCCGAAGGGAAAATCAGCCGGAGGTGCGCTAGCACCCGGTTCCGGTGTACCGAGCAATGGATCGTCTACGTCAACTGACCCGTCAGGCACGGAGTGCCTAACGACCCGCATCCGAGCTCCTCGAACTTCCCACGACGGAAAGGTCATATGCGCCTGGAGGGTTGAGCAACTCAAGAGTGCGGCCCGACGTCCACCAGGCTCGAAACACTATGGCGAGGCTCCGACGGATGGCGGCCTATTCCCAGGCATTTAAGGTGTTCGGAAGGCCAAATCGAGATGTGTAGGATAAAGAGGGCGTGAGCCCGCGGAATGAGATTGAGAAAGGGCCTGAGCCGCGACGCGGCGGCAGCAATCGTCGCTCCCGGTTCGTGTCCGAGATCGACGTTTGCGGCCGCCACTTCGCGGCTATGTGCCGCCGCCACTTCGCGGCGGGTTCCATGCGTTTCGTTCGGGTCGGTTTCAAGAATATGCTAAGTTGACCATTCGCCATCGTGAAATAGACGTCAACTTGTCAGACAATCGAGGTGTGGTATGCGGACCGCTTTGGGATTCAACGCTGTGGTGTTGGTGGTCGCAAGCATGGCGATCTTCGCCGGAGTGTCGGCCGAGGAACGTTCCGAGTCTTTTGACGCTGATCCGCAGTGGGACGGCCGAAACAACCGCAGCCAAGCATTCGACGCCCGGTCAGTTGTTCAGGATTTCGGCTTCAGCCCCACGAATCACTGCCGCGATGGGGCCGGCGAATTGGGAGGATTCATCACGCCTGCCGCCGAGCCGGCTTACTATGCGAAGGCGATTGAGCCGCAATCGTTCGACGATCGCGCCACAGCTGCGGGCACGTTCCTGGCAACGGGACGGCAGTTTCACATCTTGGTCGGCTTCTTCAATGCCGACACGTTGAACGAATGGCGAACTCCCAACACGATTTCACTGCGATTATATGGACGCGGCGACGTGTTTTACGCCTATGTCGAGTACTGCACCGCCAAGTGGCGCGCCGGTGGAGACAATCCGCGCCCGTTTGCAAGAACCTCGGACGGAGCAAACGGCCGGAGGATTCCGATCGAGTTTGCACGCAGTGAACCCCATTCATGGACGCTCGAGTATGATCCCGGCGGCAACAATGGCCAAGGTGTCGTGACCGCGACCATCGATGGCGTTCAGGCCGTTTGTCATCTCGATCCTGGGCATCGAGTCGATGGCGCGATTTTCAACCGCTTTGGCGTGCAGACCGTCATGAAGCAAGTCGATTCCGGTGGTGAAGTATGGATCGACGATCTCAAAATCAACGGCGCGACCGAAGACTTTCACCGCGATCCGGGATGGGACAGCCGTAACAACCGTCGGCGCTATGAGACGGCGAACGTTCGTCCTCGTTTTGACTTCGGCCATTGCCTGTCTCAGCACGCTGGCGGTAAGCGTGCTGGAGAAATTGGCGGGCTTGTCTTCCGTGGCGATTGTCGCGATGAAAACCGCATGGGTTACTACGGTGATCGGTTGCAAAAACTGAACTTAAAAAAGCCGTTGCGGGCTTCCGGTCGAATCACACTAACACGAGGTGTCTCCGACAGCACAACTCTGTTCGGTTTCTTTCACTCGGCCGACAGCATCAAAGTTAGTGACTCGCAGTCGAGCGGTTTCCCCAAAAACTTCCTGGGGATCGCGATCGAAGGGCCGAGCCGCGAGGGGTTCTTCGTCTATCCCGCCTACCGCGTCGCCAGCGGCGAAAGCGGATGGGCGAATGCACACGGCGAGCGGCACATTTATCCCAATGGCAAAGCACACGATTGGACGCTCGCTTACTCGCCAGACGCCGACGGAGGAGGCGCGATCACTGTCAGTCTGGACCGCCAGACGGTTCGGCTGGTCTTGCCTCAGGGGCACCGGGAGACAGAGACCGAGTTCAATCGGTTCGGTTTCGTCACGACCTGGATCGACGGCAATGGACAGCACGTTTACTTTGACGACCTGACCTATACGTGGAAGCAGTGAAACCCTCTCGATGAATGTCACCAAATGCCCACGTTGCCAAGGGATCGCGTCCCTCAACGAAGGGCAACTCCATTGTCGTACCTGCGATGGCGAAAAGCCCCAGAGTGGTTCGGACAGGAGTGGAGAGCCAGAGCAAACAGCCCACGAAATTAATGCACGATACATGGAGACGAAAATTCGCGAGAACAAGCGGACGGGTTTTCTTGTCATGCTGGCAGGCCTCTGTGGCACTCTTGTTAGTGGAGTATTGAATGTCGGCTTTTTCTTAAACGGAGCAATTGTCGCCAAATTACTGGGGTTCACAGTGATTTGCCTGGTCACATTTGCGATC
>JBLHLE010000722.1:0-4698 GCA_047620805.1 Pirellulaceae bacterium | reverse complement strand
GCCGTGAATTTGGGGTCTACTACGATGACATGATCTTCCTATTCGCCGACGACCAAGCACTCAATCATTTCTCGCAAGCGCCCGCGAAATATGTCAGTTTCGTTCGCCAAGCCATGGGAACAAAATCGACTACGCAACGCTAAGCTATTCTCTAAGTGACAGATTTGCCACAACGTGCAGCTTGCAATTCAAGCTGCACTTTTTTGCGCGCGCAGCGACCATTGTTCTTTGCGTGTTCTTTGCGTGTTCTTTGCGTGTTCTTTGCGGTTCGAGGTCCAGAACGTGACTGCGAAGCAGTTGTACAAAAAAGCCCAGGGTCGCGCAGATCACCAGCGAACTCCCCAAGGTTGGCAATCTCCTGTACGAAGGTCGAGCGAAACGGATCGGACTGTGGGCGGCGGATTTCCTCGAGCCTCAGGTAGTTTCGACCTCTACTATCGATAATCTGCCCATCGATAATCCGCCCATCGATAATCCGCCCATCGATAATCTGCGACGGGTTCGCAGTAGAGCAGCCACCGGCAAACAGCCTGCAATCGAAATACGGCGACCTTGCGGTTCGGCTACTGCCTAGCTGAACTGGCTGAACTGGCTCACCATATGTCCAGAAATCGTGCAACGACCACTGTTGCAAGAAAAAGAAAAGCGCACCCGTTAGCGAGTGCGCAGTATCTGTACTAGGTAGTCCGCGGGAAGTTAGGTGGACAACAGTCGGTTGCGGCGCGAACGACGCTCGGCGCGAAGTCGAGCCCGACGCTTAACTTCGCTCGGCTTTTCGTAATACTCGCGACGGCGCATCTCTTTCTTAATGCCACTTCGTTCCACTAACTTACGAAAGCGACGAACCGCCTCTTGAATCGTCTCGCGGTCTCGCACAATCAAGCGAACCATAATAGCTCCATATTCAGTTACTAGTTCCGCCGACATCTTCGGTCGGGCTTTATCTATACGCTCGTTCGCCACCCATGCGACAAAACGATTTTAATCTTATCTCGGTCTGAAACTCCCGACACGCTCTGCTTACTATTGAGAATAGTCGGAAACCGCATAGTTTATACGAGTTGACGACATTGTGTCTAGGTGGCCAGGAGCCTGAGATTGTATTTGGCGGCAGTTTAATGCCCGTCAGACGAGGGGATTCCGGCCGGGACCGGCTCATAACTCGACGCAATCTAGTTAATCGGTAAAAACTACGCCGCTTTTACAACCGAAATCTGCAAGCATTACCAAAGCCCCAACCCGTCTAACCCGATCCCTTTCCTAGCGGATCCGTGTTCCCACGCACAAATTTCCCTCAATCCCGCCTCGCCTTCTCACCCAATTTCTCCACACGCAGGTTGCAACATGAGTATTTCGGTAGACACCGAACGTCAAGTCACGCTTCTTGAAGAGATTGACGCCCGTCAAAACGAACTACTCAATCAGTTGGACGAGCTCGACGCTCAAGTCCTGGCCCTGTTAGAGGAGTGCATCCGACACAACGTCGAAGCGAAAGATGAATCGGCTGATCCCGATAAGGTAGCCGGCCCAGGTGAAGAAATCGAGCCAGTACACGGCGACGCAGAAGTTCAGGACGCCCCCAACATCCCAGTTCCAATGATGCAGGGGCAAATCGACGCTCAAGGTGACGCCGCGCTACCCGAGGCAGCCTGAACATCAACAGGGACTGGAACGCTCCATATGGGCTGCGATTGGCCCTCCGAGGTCAGAATCCAGCGGGTTCCTCCCGATTCGTAGCAAATCGCCTCCGACTTGCTCAGTCCCTTGGGAACAGCTGTTTTCCTGGAGGGCGTTTCGAACGTCGCGGACAAGCTGTCTTGTAAGTCGAATTCGAATATCTGTCGGGCAGTTAACACAGCCACGCGAGAAAAATCCGCCGCGACATCCAATCCAGTTACGCGCGGCATGTTCAGACTGGCGATGCGCGTTGTGGATTCCCGATACTCCGATTCGGAGTGACTGAAAGGATTACTGAGCGAGTAAAGATAGGCGGGCCCCCGCGCGTCCGTTCGATCTTTTGTCACAAGGATCGCGGTCCCGTCCCGGCGGATCCCAATAGCCTCGCAATCGTGCTTACCATCAGCATATTGAAACTGGATGACTTTTTCGGGGCGAGCAAACATTCGTCGTGGTAAATCCACGCTGGAAAGATCAGGTTCTTGGACGACGTAAATTGTGTAGACATGTTCGGCATCGTCCCGACTCCGCCCGTTGTCTCCCGTGTCGGCAATGTACAAATATCGTTTACCGCCAATCTCTGCGGACGCAACGTCTTCCCAATCCCAATTTCTCGCTGAAGCTAAGTGCAGGGTGGAAACGACCGCACCGTCGTGAACGAGGAACAGCGATGGGTCACCGCCAGAATCCTGATGAGTCCAAAAGTGATCCGCCAGCGCCGAACGCGCTATTCCGCTGCTTTCGGTTAGATCGGTCAGTTTACCAAGGATAAAAGCGGGTTTCTCCGTCGCCGGAAATTGATTTGGTGGATTGGGCTGAAGTGGATTGGGCTGAAGTGGATTGGGATTGGGCAAATTCGCTTGGGGCAGGTGGATGTTTGGCACATTAGCAATAGGCGACACGACTCCCGACGAAACCCAGTGCGGCAAATACAGGTTTTTCTTGCCCGAGTCAGCCGAAAGGATAGTTTTGATCGTCTCAAAACCGTTCCGTCGCAACTCTAACTGTCGCTGTCCAGGTGTAACACGAACTTCGACTGGAGACTCCGCAGGCAATTCGATGGTGTCGCCATCGACCAACATCATCGCACCGTCTCGGTCCTCAATTGGCCAAGCGACGACCAGCAGGGTAGGGGGTTTCGTCGGTGGAGGAGGATTCGTCGGTGGAGGAGGATTCGGGGTGCTGCCGGACATCGCTGCAATCACCAACGCCAGCACAATGGTGATGGCAACAACAGCACTTCCAATCCACACCATTGGATTCGGCGCCGAGTTTCCAGCGGCGATCGCTGCGGAAAACTCGGCGGCAGCAGTCGCGTCGATAGGCGGGTTCACAGGCACGGGCGGGTTCACAGGAGGCGGACCCACAACCGGCGCAGTTGATTCGGAAACGACACGATCGATGACTGGCAGAACCAGTCGCGTGCCTGGGGCACCTGGTGGTGGCGGTTTCGCAGGATCCTGTTTGGGTTTCCTGTTGGCGAACGGCAATTTCGACACCACGGGTTTTGCTTTGGCGTGTACTGTGGGCCCAGCCGAACGGGCCTCTGGTTCGCTAGTCGGCACGGCCGGCTTCTCTGGATCCGATCCATCGTGCTGCAGTGCGGCCAGGGAATCGAAGACCTGGGAATCGCGGCCGGACTTTGGCTTCTTTCGCTCGCCAGTTCTGATCGCGGGAAAACCGGCGGGCGACGATGTCGGCTCGGTAGTGGACGGAGGCGAGTTCGTCACCGTCAAGGGCGTCTGTGGGTCATACGAACAGTGAGGACAAACTTGAGTTTCCGTTTGCTTGGGTGCCTGACATTGCGGACAGACGGCTTTCGGCGGAGCGGGCGGTACCGCGGTTTGGCTTGGCGGAGATACGACAACAACTGCCGTTTTCAATTTCGCTCGCAGCTGGTCGTCGTAGATAAGTTTCTCGGCTTTGTTCAGCAAAGTCGTTCTGGCTGCCGATATTTCGTTCAACAATCGCTGGGAATGGCCCTCGTCGTCTCCGGAGGCCAAATCATGCAGGTATGCCATCAAGCGATTGGACGCGGCATCAATAACTTCCCGGTCCGGCTCGAAAACCTCAATTCCGAGCAACCGGTAGTGATGAGGAGGCTGGTCCTTGGGGGGAATTCCGAGCCATTTGTAGTAGGGATCAAACTTCTGGTTCACCACCAAATCCCCTTCATTGACCCGTTAAAACTGGTATAGATTACGTCGCAATGAACCATATTGTGAATTCTCAGCGGCTCTGAAGCAACCTCGCGAGCCCCTAAACCGATAACAGTAATGAATTTCAGCAAATTGACACGAGGCGAACTGTAAAATGATCCCCTACCTAAATCGCACGAGATTCTGGTACTATAATCCGTTTCGCCCACCCCTGGGATCCCACACCTACGTGTAGGTCGACCTTACTGACACTCATTGAGGCTCCCGCCTTGGCGCAGCCGCGTCACCCAGAAGCGTTTTTATCCAGATTTCTCCTCACCAAGGATCAAAGTCGTGCGTCGAGATGATATTCGAAACATCGTCATCATTGCTCATGTCGATCATGGCAAAACCACTCTGGTCGATTGCCTGCTTCGCCAAAGCGGACAATTTGGACACGGACAGCTCAAAGGCGATTGCATACTTGATGACAATGACCTAGAGCGGGAGCGGGGAATCACGATTCTCGCGAAGAATATCGCCCTCCCGTATAAAGGCCTGAAGATCAATATTATCGACACCCCAGGCCACGCCGATTTTGGCGGCGAAGTGGAGCGAGTGGTCCGCATGGCGGACGGCGCGTTGGTTTTGGTTGATGCAGCGGAGGGCCCGATGCCGCAGACCCGATTCGTCTTGGCAAAAGCACTCGAAGCCGGCCTGAAACCAATTGTGGTGGTCAATAAAGTCGATCGCCCCGATGCTCGCGCGCTCGAAGTGATCGACGAAGCGTTCGAATTACTAATGGATCTGGGACAAGATGACCTCGGGGATTTCCGGTATATATTTGCCAGTGCCAAAGACGGCTACGCGAGCCACGATCCCG
>JBLHLE010000721.1:0-4704 GCA_047620805.1 Pirellulaceae bacterium | reverse complement strand
TAACGCAGGTTATTGGCAGAGACGTCCTTTTCGCCAGAATCGTTGTTACTTTGCAGCGAGATCATTTGCCGTCTCCTTTGCCGCGTACAATTCTTTGGTGTCAAAATCCGTTACGGGGGTCGGGACCCTGTCAATTGTTATTGCGGATCCGCTTTGAGTGAGAGACTCCTGCTCAACCTTCAACATGACGACGTGACTGGCGACGATTGTCGCCGGGCCATATTCAGTCTTCTTTTGGAATGCGGAAAGCCCGTATTTCGATTGCGCGACGAATACATTCTTAATTTCAACTCGGGACAGGTCTTTGCTGACGATGGCCATGCGAGCAAGTCTGATGGAGACATTCTCGATTCGGACAGTGCTATTCTCGCCAGCAGAAATGGCTTTGTCCGCTACACTGCGAACGACGGTTTTTTGAATTGACACGTTGCTGCCGCTAAAATCGATCGCATCGCCAGCACAATTTGAGAAGCGACAATCCGCGATTCGACCCACTACAAAGTCGCCGTCGAATGCGTCCGATTGTGTGTTGGTGAAGTCGCATTCTTCCAAGAGGAATTGAGCGGAGACGACGTTGAGTCCGTCTTCGCCTCGACTCCCCTCAAACGTGCAATTCCGCATTTTTACCGCCGAATGGAAGAACGTAACACCACCCGTTAGAATCCAGCCGTTTCGTTCAATGCTGGTCGTGTTGAGAACTTTCACGTGCGCCCACTCCGATGTGGGAGCATTCAGAACCGCTACACCACTCCAATCATCGGCAATTGGACCAAATTGGATGGGTTCGTCTGAAGTTCCAATTGCTTCGATGCGATCGGTTGAATAGAGCACTGCTCCTTTTTGGAACAGGAGCGTCGTTCCGGGTGACACTTTCAACACGTGGCTTTGAGGTACGACGAGATCACCATTCACTTCCCACTGTCCAGGGCGAGTTCGAAACGTCGACTCGTCCACGCGTTCGATAAACGGATGCTTTGCTACGAAGTCAGCAGCATTGGGAAGCTGCGGCAGACCTGTCGACGTATTGGAGAAACGGAAATCGAGATGTTGCAGATCAACCTCCATTTCATGGGAGTGCCCGAGAATTTTGCACTGAGCAATTACGGACTCAGGTGGTTCGTCCACCCTACCAATTGTTTCCACGACCTCGTGCGGCTTGTTCGCCCAAAGTTTCGGGTAGAGTCTCGTCGCGGCGTAGGCCGGTAAAAGATTTCCATTGACTTTGAATCCAGTGATTTCGACGGGGATCTTTAGTGCATTCGATAGTTCCACATGCAGCTGTCCGTCGACAACGTAATACTGACCGGTCAGCGGAAATTGGGTTTCGTTGTACATTGACCGGACGTATTGGGTGCGTCGTTCGAAAGCGGTCCAACAGTCCAGAGCAGACCCATCAAGCATTTTTTGATCGCTTTTTGTGCCATAGACCCCCCAGCAGTCTGCTTGGTACATGGGCCACTCTGTCCTGAGCGAGTTGACTATATTTGTCCATTCATCTCGCAAGCCATGTTTGAGTTTCGCGACGTACTCAGGTGCTGACATCCTCTCAATCTCAGCAGTGTATGCTTCGGAAATAGCGTCGTCGCTTAAGGCGAGGTTGACCCAATCGTTCCTTGGTCCAAGAATGTCTTGGCCAGCGCTTTTTAGTGTATTGCCATCAAAGGCGATCGGTTCGAGTTTCCCGGCAAGGGGGTCGTAATACCAGCGCAGATTGTGAAAGTGCAGTCCGTGCTCGCTGCCCCACAATTCCGTGATCGCCAAATACCTTGCGAGTTGCTCGACTTTGAAAACCTGGGACGGTTTGATCTTGTTGTCCGCAAAATCGTGGAGCAATTGAAAAGCAGCACTGCGTCCGTTCTGTAGCGTGGGATTCGCCTCTACGGCACTGTCCTTGAATGTCGCCAGACGTGTGTTTGCGAGGTTTTCATTGCGAAGATTCACGAAAGTACCGAATCGCGCTTGTTGTTCCCAAAACCCAGATTCATCCGCCTTTACGATCACGCCTTCCTTTCGCTGCTGGGATTCCAACAGCTCTTTTGAGAAGTGCTCTTCAAGCGCATAGATTCCTAATGAAGTTCCGTTTAGCGTGACGCGAACGAATTTATAACGTAGCCCGAGAACACCTTCTTGCCGGATATGCTTGTGGTACAACCACTCGGCGTCCCAGTTTCTGGTCATTGGATGATGTAGTGAAAGGCTCCGCATTCCCCATAACTGATCGCCGTCTTTTACGTGAATTCGATACGACCATTTCCGGCCGTGAAGGTGATCCGTCCAGTCGCCTTTTAGTCGCATCTTTACGGGGATTGTGTGGCCGTCAACGCGAACTTCAGCGGGAACGAAATCACTTGCGTTGGCCAGAAGTACCCCCGTCTTCAAGGCCTCATCGCGTTTGGCTTTTATCTTCTCGAAGTGTTTAAACTTCATGTCGATGTTTAAGACCTGCAGCGTTGGCGCTTTCGTCCACGCGACAGTTCGAACGGGCAGTTCACTCGACTGAGTCGCTACGAGTTCACACGTCTTTTCGACGACTCCAAAGAATTGAGTGAAGATCCCGCAAAGGAATCCAACGACTGCAATTGCTACTCCAATCGCAAGCGGGGATCGACCGACTCGTTTTCGTTCAGTTCGCTGGTGGATCAACATTCTCTACACTCCCGGAATCGTCGCTTGATCGACAAAGGTAACGCTCGCTGAGGGATAGCTGTCCATCACCGCAGTTTGCACGTCATTCAGCTCTTTGGCGCTGGAGCAGTCGACATAGAATGTTCCGGAGAAGCTATCACCGTGAATGTCATATCGCTGCAGATTGACGCGGGAAGTGTGCTGTTGGAGAACTCCCAGAACATCGTTCAATTGTACGGAGGATGTATGGGATGGAATGTCTACGTTCAGGTACAGATTGGGACGCCAGCCTCGCCGCGAAATCAATGAGCGGACCGTGAGAATCAGGAGAATCATTCCAACCGCTGCAAAAGAGACAAGCCGCTGTTCCGCTCCGAAGCCAAGTCCGATAGCGATGGAAAGGAACAAGTAGGCCAGCTCTTCCGGCTCTTTTACTGGTGTTCGGAAGCGAACGATCGACAAGGCTCCGACCAGACCAAGCGACAACGCCAATGATGCCTTGACAACTGAAATGACCAGCACGGTGGTCAGGCAGATGAATGGCAATACATTTGCGAACTTGCGGCGATTTGAGAACGAAGATCCGAACGTCTGAAAGTGCCACGAGAGGATGAAAGAGAGAACCGCAGCACATACAAGATTTAGTAGTACCGAACTGACGGACAATTCAGTAGGCGATGATAGTTGTAATCCGTCGAGCATTTCAATACCTCATGTAGATTAGCGCAAAATGGACGAGATAAGCCGAGGGCTTCATGACAAACAAATGAAGCATATGCCCAGAGTAAATGGACGTTGACAATTCCTGCGCGCGAAAGCCCAAAAACGAACGCAAATGTTAAGCAATCAGCACAGTTTGAGAGGCAATCCGAATAATCGCCATGTTCCGCGCCAGTTTGCAGAGCCGATAGACGGTTCGTTCGCTACAACCCGCGGAAATGAACCCTTGGCAGAATGGTTAAATCATTTATGGATGTTAAGCGAAGTGTTTGAATTGCCAAATGTGATTGACCAACTAGTCTGAAATTCACGTCCGGTTTCCTGTGCTCACACCAGATTTCGAGGGGTTAGCAGATGTCGTTGGCAAACAATTACCGTGCCCAACAAATGTCGAACTTGATTCGCAACCAGTGGCCACTTCTCGTCATCGTTCTCCTGACTATGATTGCCTATTCGAGCAGTCTGTACGGGGATTTCATTTTAGATGACATTCGTTTCATTCAGCGCATCGCCGAATTCGAAAGTATTGGGGATTGGGTGGACAGTGATAGGCCCGTGTTGCTCATCACGTTCTGCTTAAACTACGCGGTTCACGGTCTCGATCTCGTTGGATTTCACGTCGTAAACCTATCGATTCATATCGTCGGCGCTGTGACGTTCTACTTGCTGATTCGTGACACAGCGGCGCTGTGTGGCCAAGAGAGAAGATCCGCAAGAGCCATCGCCTTTTCGACAAGCCTGTTGTGGGCTCTGCATCCGCTACAGACGCAATCGGTTACATACATTGTTCAGCGTGGTGAGTCGCTCATGGCGATGCTGATGTTGCTCAGTTTGTATTTCACACTTCGTGCGGCGAGACACAAACAGCCCACCTACTGGCAGTTGTTGGTTGTTATCTGCTGTTGCCTTGGCATGTTTTCAAAAAGCGTGATGGTAGTTGCACCGTTGCTCATCTTGTTGTTTGACCGGATCTATTTGGCTGAGAGTTGGTTTCAGTTGTTGCGTCGTCGTGGTGTTATGCACGCTGGAGTCTTAGGGTCAGCAATTTCCCTCGTGATGTACTTCGCCGGGATGAGTGAAAGGCTGATGGAGCACGGCGTTGGAGCGTCTGACACGACAAGTAGTGTTGTGAGTTACTTGTTGTCGCAGTCCGCAGTTCTAGTTCACTATCTCAAACTATCAATTTGGCCTAACCCCTTGTGTCTTGACTACGGCTGGCCGATTTGCGAATCCTGGAAAGATGTGGTCTTGCCGGGTTTGACCATCATTTCGCTCCTGACCGGTGTTGTGTTTCTTCTGATTACGAAACCGAGGGTTGGTTTCATTGGAATTAGCTTTTTCATCGTCCTGGCACCAACT
>JBLHLE010000720.1:0-4708 GCA_047620805.1 Pirellulaceae bacterium | reverse complement strand
CTGCTTCGTAGGTCTGGCGGCGAGCAAAGTGTCGATTTGAGAGAGCACGTTTTCGATTGTCGGAGCGAGCGCATCTCCGATGCCTCGCCGCGCTGAGAGCAGGTCGTTCTCGCGAGCGGCGATTTGTTGCGTCGTTAGCTGAATTTTTTTCCATGCCAAGTCATCACCGCGCTGGGTCGCGTAGTAGATGTCCAGACATTCTTCGGCCAACTTCCACTGCGATGCAGAAGCGTACTGGTCGACGATTCGGTGCGCTGCCTCGCGAGACTCTTTTTCCCGTTGAGGGAAATCCGCGCTTTGTCGGAACAACGCCAACGCCGTGATGTCGGCAGGATTGACAGCATCGAGAGGTGTAGCGAGAACTGAGTTTCTCGAATTTGCTCGCAACTGATCGCCAAGCGAAACATAGTTACTGGCCAAGCCGTGACTGAGGTTTATCCGCTGCAATCCATGGCGTAGATTCGCGAAATTGCCAACGAGCTTGGCCTGTGGCGGATCGGCCTTAAGGTCGATTGCGACAAACTTGCTTAAACCATTTTTCCAGTCGTCGGCGGCGCGATAGCGACTGACTTGGGACAGAACAATTGTTACCAATGTATCTATTTGCGCGATATTCAGCTGGTCGGCTACGTCGTGCAACAAGCTAAAC
This sequence comes from Pirellulaceae bacterium, assembly GCA_047620805.1. GTDB lineage: Bacteria > Planctomycetota > Planctomycetia > Pirellulales > Pirellulaceae > JBLHLE01. Next base: position 4,059 of record JBLHLE010000720.1, on the reverse strand, counting down.
TGCATAGCGTCGGCGGGTGAAAGCGGATCGTTCCGTTTTCGATTCTCCGCTGGTCGACTCAATTGCTCGAGTAGCGATGCAATGTTGAGCCTGTCGTTGACCGTGTTTTGGTCATTGGAGATCTGACGGTAGACTTCGCTGGTGATCCAAAGCGGTAATAATCTGTCTTCGTTGACATCCGTTTGAGCAAAGGCAAACCGCTGTCCAATTTCTAGCAAAGATTTGGCGATCGACTGCCGAGTAACTCGGTCGTTCTCGACCCAACCGCCCTCCAGTGCAATCGGCTTTAGGAACGCATCCGCTTGCGGCAAAGCCTTGTTGCTCAGCATCGGCCAAGCGATTTCTAGTGCCCTTTGGATTTCGTTTCTTGAAACGGCTAGTTCTATATTGGACAGTTGGATACGAAGAACGTGGACTTGCAAGGCCGTACGAAACGGCGACTGGGGCACATCTGCTAACGCACCGATAAGTGATTTTGCAGCTGCGACCGCCTGGTTCGAATCTTCAAGCAACTCGAATGTGTCGATCAACTTGACGCGGTTCGCCCAAGCAACCGGAATGTTAACACCAGCGAGAATTCGTTTTGCTTTAGCCGGAACGCTGGCCAACGCCACTGCAGCGATCGCTCGGGCTGTCGCTGTCAGTGCGGGTTCTTCGCTCTGTTGAGCAACGAGCATCGCTTCAGTTGCGGCTTGATCGTTTTGACCAGCCCACAAGCGGTATTCGGCTACGAGGAGTCGAATGTCGTCACGTTTTTCCGAGTCACTGAACGAATGATAAACGGAATGTAGTATCTCAATCGACTTGTTGAACTCACCCAACTGAGCAAATGTTTTGGCGGTCGCGAACTGCTTCTCAGAGTTAGTGTGTCGAGCGGTGAGGGTCTTAATCATCTCGTTGGCGAATTCGTGCTGCGGAGATAACTTTGCAACTTGCCGGTACTCGATCAACGCTCTATCGATCTCGCCGAGCCGTATCAAACATTCGGCCAACGCGATATGAGCTTCGACAGAATTCGGAAGAGCTTGTGCCGCCGATGTCAACAACGGAAGAGCGTCGTTGAGTTTCGCGTTTTGCAAAGCTACCCGACCCTCCGCCAGATCGCTCGCAGCGTCGCCGTTGGCGAATGAGGGGATTAGTGCAATTAGCAACAAGATTGCTGCCACAACCATTCGATTCTTCACGGCCTTACTCCAATGTTGAACCAGGGACTACCGACTCCGCTGGCATCTTATCACAGCGTGGCCGGAGTTCTCTAGTCGATGTGACAGAATCGTTACAAGCGAATGGGACTGGGCAATGTGCTGGAAAGGACGTACCAGAGCTTCAGTTTTCAAGTGGAATTCGAGAAACTAGGATTCAAAAATTCTAGGATTCAAACTCTGATGGGCAATGGCCGCTTAGTGGCAGGAGAACTAGCACAACGTCGCGCTGTCACATCTGATTCATTGGAAAGACACTCGTCTTGTCAACGAGCTGGAATCAAAGCAACACCTAAGCGGAAAGTGAGGTGACTTGCTCGGACCAGACTGTTCATTTTTCCCGTGCTAGCGTCAAAATGATCGTCGCTGATTGTCAATGTGTATTCGGCATTCTCGTCCCTCAACACATGGCGGTTTGGCAAGCGAGCTATGTAGTACGCGATGTTCATTTGCAAATCGAGAACTTCGTGCGAGACACAGTATATGTGCGTGACCCATTGCGAGGTGACCCATTGCGAGGCTGAATGCCAGCAAGTTCTTAGACTCGAATTGTCAAAGTCGTGGGGGGAAATTTCGAGCTTGGTTCATCGGATCGAATTGCTACTCTTGTTTGACTTTGAGGTGGCGATCCGCGAACCTAAGAAACTGTTGCCAATCGTAAGCCGTGATGTCGTGTTTGCCGGTCCGTAGATGATAGCCGATCGAATGTCCGATTGGAGTATCGGGCGGCGGTAACGTCGTAGTATTGATACCGCGTTTGCCAAGCAGCTGATAAATGGACTCCGCATGAACGGCGCTAAGAAACTCACCTTTGGGGTCAGACAGTAAGTCTTTGGTGGCGCTCGTGATATAGATGGGACGCGGCGCAATTAGCGCCATCAGCATGTGTTGGTCGAATGGCAGTTCAGCTTCTCGATCGATGTACTCGCGAAACTGATCGCAATATCGCCAGGAAGCATGGTCAATGGAGCAGGCAATGTTCTCTCCATAATTTCGCCGCGCGAGAGATGCCCCCCCTTCTCCACTGTTGTTCGAGACGGCGATCGCGAAGCGTTGGTCCTGGGCGGCTGCCCACAGAGCCGTTTTTCCAAGACGAGAATGGCCGAAGACAATGACGCGTCGAGCATCAACGTCCGGATTCGTTTCGAGATAATCCATCGCGCGGCTCAGACCCCAAGCCCAGGCGCCGAGCGCGGCCCATTCCGCGGGACGGCGCTCAGTTCGACCCGCGAGTTTTAACGCATAACCCCGAATTCCGTCTCGCCAGCCTTCGAGATGGTCCGGTTCAATGTCGCCGTAGTAAAAAGTGGCAACGCCGAAACCTTGTTCGATGGCCAGTTTGATGGGCCAGCGGTCTTTGCCGATTCCCCGCAATGCTTCGGTTGCTCGGTTCTTCACGACCGCAGATGTCTTCGGTCGCATCCAGCCCGTTGGCAATGGTATTGCCGCGTCAGCCTCGATACTGGCATTTCCATAGAAACTGAGCCCGAGGAATACCGGAACGGGCCTTTCTGCTTTATTGGGGAGGTAGTACATCAAATTCATGTGGGGCGCCGCTGGATCGTCGAATAATTGCAGCTTCACAATTGTTCGCGTTGCCAGTCCGTCAATTGCGTCGCGGCGCGTCGCGATTGCATTAGCTCGCATTTTGATCGGCAATTTAGGGGTGTTTCCATACATCAGGTTGCGAAAGTCGCTAAGTATCTCACTCCGGCGAGATTCATTCCACGACTTTGCGTCCGGCGTGCGTTTGCCGTCTTTGCTAAGCAAGGGGTCGGGTACTGTGTAGGTGCCAACCTGCGCTTCGTCGTAGTTGAGCTTGTAGGAGCTGGTCTGACCACTTGCGTTGGAGGTACAGAGAGCCAGCACCGTAAGAACCGCCGAGAAGCAATCGCGAGCTTTGTAGGGATTAGTCATCGTGTCATATCCTAATTGGGGGCCGCGTCACTTTATTTCGTTGTGTGGTCCATTGTTCTGGACGGCTGTGGCGAAGTCCAGTCGATAATCGATGTTGGTTGTAATCGCCATTGAACGGAGAGCGGAATGTTAGGCCTCTCCGCCTTTGCCCCAGTCGGATCAGGATTTCACGACCTGAATCTGGTTTTCAGGAGGATGAAGGCCAGGAGAATTCATGTAAAGGTGAAAACATGGAACTGGGCGACGTCGGCTTGTTCATCAAGAAGAAGTTTGTTGATCAGGCCGTTTTTCCTGTTGAGATTGCTGGGGCGGGCGGTGTGCGTTTTCCAGCGGGTCCCAACGACGAAAAATTCACAGACGATAGCCATATCAAGGTGGTTCGCCCCGACGTGGCTGGTACCGGGGCACCCCCCGACTCCACCAGTCAACACTCCCTTGCCGCTGTCAGTGTTGGAGGCGGCGCCGAGAGCCGCCACGCCGTTTCCATTTAACAATGGAGTGTTCGGCCGGTTTCATTCGGACGGTCGAATGCCCACAGTGCTGCAACCGGGGACCGGGACAGCAAGCGTGTTTATGGGAATGTTCTTCACTCGAGTGAACCAGGAATACAGCCGTTTCGGTCGTAGTGCAATGCACGCTGGCGGCACCTATACATTCACCTCCGGATCGGATGGCATCGATCCGGGTGACAGAGGGGTCTTGTTTACTTCGTTTGTCAAACCCATTATTGGCGACGCCCTCTCTCTGGACGTCAGCTTCATTGCACTTTATCAACAGTCCGACCATTATGCGGGGAAGATCCCTGCTCCAATCCCCACCGATTCGGCTGGGAATACAGTCGACGGTTGGGACTCGGCAACGCATCTTACTTTCAAAATTGAGGATCGCTCTCCTTTTGCGTCTGGGTGGACGGGATTCGTTGCGCCCAGTTTGATCTTCA
>JBLHLE010000719.1:0-4709 GCA_047620805.1 Pirellulaceae bacterium | reverse complement strand
GGCGTTTGCAGTAGGGAAAGGCCAACGACCGGATATCTCGAATCCCCTGAGCAAGGTCTGGACAAAATCCGTTTTTCCGGACAATTCCGCACAAAATCAGGGCAATTGTGCAGGAATAACCTGTGCGGTATTTGCAGAAAAATAGGTGCGTGGGTTACATTGGAAGATTGCGGAGAATCGCACGAAACTCGTGGCCACGAAATAGTTTTCGACGAATCTCGCCGAAAGAGGAAACCAAATCCGTCTGCGGGCGTCGGAAGTTAAGATAGTCGGAACGAACCGGGTGACGGAGAAGCGGAATTTTTGCCGCCGTCACTGCAAATTATACGTCTGCAGGGAACAATTTCGACTTGCTACGAGACAGTAATGTCGATGCGAGACCGACGACGAAACGCAAAACTGTCGTCTGAATCGCTAAAGAGAGGAAAACCATGTCCGTTTCGATCGCTGATTTTTGGAGGCTCGCGACAGAGAGCTATCTGATCGACTCCAACCAATATCAACAGTTGTCGCAAAATTTCGCCCAAGTAAAAGGGGCGGGAACTCAAGGGAACTCCAAGACCCTCTCGGAATGGTTGATCGCCCAAAAAGTTCTTACACGATACCAAGCCACGATCTTGCTCGGCGGCCGAGCCGGTCCGTTTTTCTACGGCGACTACAGACTGACGGACCGCATCCAAGGCGGACGCTGGGATGGTTGCTTTCGCGCTGATCATGTGCAAACCGGACACCCCGTCATCCTGCAATTCTTAACTGGCCCCGCCAGCCAAGATCCCAATCTATGGGCCGGCGTCTCAGCTCATGCGCTGCGAGAATGTGAAGTCATTCATCCAAATATCCATCGCTGCCATGAACCACTCGACTTAGTGTCGTTCAAATTCGTGACACTGGAAGACTGTGCGGGTAAATCGCTGCAGGAGCAAGTCGAACAATCGGGGCCCTTACCAGCGAGCGAAGTGACTCGCATCGCGCGACTCGTCGCCTTGGGACTGAGTCGGATTCACCAGAATGGCCAGCCTCACGGAGATCTTCGGCCAGCGAATCTGTGGTTGGAGCCCAACGGAAATGCCAAGATCATTCGCGACCCATTCCAACCGCCTGCAGCCGCTAATTTCGCTCAACCCGATCCGTCGGGACTGTCGTTGGCTCGAGCCGACTACGCCGCTCCCGAACTTGCTCAACCAGGTAAAGCACCCGATTTCCAGACTGACATCTACGCTCTTGGCTGCTCGTTGTACTTCCTGCTGACGGGCCGCCCACCATTCCCTGGAGGCGACGCTCCCCAAAAATTGGCTCGCCACGCAACGGAGCCGATTCAACCCCTCGAACCATTAGGGGTTCCTCAAGTCGTCGCACAAATGGTCACTTACATGATGGCGAAGAATCCAGGCGTTCGGTATCAGCAAGTAAGCATGATCGTCGACCAATTGAATTCAATGGTTCCGCCGGGCCAAATGCAACTTCATCCGCAGCCAACTCCGCCAACAATGGCTGGCTTTGAGCAGTTCATTCGACAAAAGAATGCGACGCTAAGTGGCCCAGCTCCGGCAGCACAGCCCGCCGCAGTGGCCGAGCCCGCTCCCGTCATCAAGATCGAAACGAATCCTGTCTCGAATAGCGAAACATTGGCTGCCGTCGCCGGCCGCGCCCCTCAGTTCGGCTTCGCAGTCGACGAGGCGACGGGGAACTTAGCTGGCGAGACAGGTGAAGCAAAACCAGTTCCCACTCCGGAAGAGTATGCACAACGCCGCGAGAAAGAGAAGACGAAGAAGATCGCGATCACTCTCGGTAGCCTGGCCGGTTTAATCATTCTGCTGCTCATTTCCTTTCAACTCATGAGCAATCCTGACGTCCCGTCTGTCGATTCCGGCACCGAAACAGTTGAAAACAACGGTGAAGAGAACGGCGCAGGACCGTCGGTAACTGATGGAAATGGGACGAATGAAAATACGACCAATGGAAATGGACGCAACGGAAACGGGACCAATGTTTCGGTCAACGGTAACAATATCGTTGACGGTAACGACACAAACATCGTCGTAAATCCCAATGTTGGCGGAAATCCCAATGGTGTTTCGACCGGAACCAATCCTAACGGTACGCCAAAGACTGTTGGTGGCGACGCCACTGCGCCGCCTACTCAGATCATCGAAGATTCAACCGGACAGTTGCTCTGGGCGTCGCCCACGGTCGGCCCGCCAATCGATTTTCGCATGGTACCTCCGGGCGCCAGTGTATACATTCACGCCCGCCCCGCCGACATGCTGTCTAGCGAGCAAGGCAATCTCGCAATGCAGTCGTTGGGCCCCATGTTCGACTCGCAGAGAGCAGCCTGGGAAGCGGGCTCTGGCGTGCCACTCGACAAAGTGTCCAGCCTAATTATGTCGGTTCACGACAACGGTGACGATTTTCCGTTCGCGTCCTTCGTTGTTAATCTGGTGCAACCGATGGCCAAGACCGATTTACTGGCCAAGCTTAATAACCCGCAGGTGAAGGAGCATAATGGCAGCGAGTACTACTCGGGAAATGGTTACGCTTATTACATTCCGAGTCAGGCGAACATAACTTCCTACTTGATGGGAAATGAACGGGACGTCAAAGATGTCGCCGTCGTTGGCCCCACGCCGCCTCCCTTATCTCGCGCCGTAAACAATCTTCGAAAAGTGTCGGATGCCTCGCGACATCTGACCGTCATCGCCAACCCTCATTACTTATCTAGTTCGGTGTTTCGCGATGGCAGAAAGTGGTACTTCGGAGATCCTGCAAAAATTCGCGGACCACTGGAGTGGTTTGTCGGTGACGACGTGACGGCAATGATGCTAAGCGCTCACTTCGACGAGCAATTCTATTACGAGATGCGAGTGGAAGGAGCGGCTGACGTTCAGAAACAAGACCGCGCTGCTCAAATGAAAGCGCGTCTTGCCGAAGTCCCCAACCACATTCGAGATTACATCGTGACGCTGTCGCAAAACGCCTATTGGGAAAAAATAAGAATCCAATACCCACAAATGATCCGAGCGACTCACCAATACACGCGAGTGGGAGTCGAGGACAATATGGCAATGATCAATGGAACGCTTCCAGGCTACGCAGGTCACAACTTGCTGTTCGGTACCGAGCTGGTTTTGAGTTCGGGGCAAGGAGCAGTCGCAGCTCCGCCAGTTCCCACCGAGCCAAAAGTCACCAACCTGGCCGAAGCTTTGAAGGTCAAAATGAGTATTTCGTTTGACCAAGACTCGCTCGAATTCTCTATGGCTAATGTCGTTCGCGAAGTTTCGGAATCCGTTCCCGATCTGCCGTTCGAATTCCGCATTAAGATTATCGGCGACGACTTAAAACTAGATGGTATCACCCGAAACCAACAGATTCGTGACTTCCGCGAGTTGAACCAATCGGTCGCAGATGTGTTGACGTCGCTGGTGCATAAAGCCAACCCGACGAGAACGACGGCCGTTTCCGAAGAAGCTCAAAAGCTGCTTTGGGTCACCGGTCCGGATCCAGTCGACGGCAAAGAAATCGTGTTGATCACGACTCGGCAAGTTGCCACACAAAATGACAAATACAAAATCCCTGACGTTTTTGCAGCTAAATAGCCTACAATTAAAGAGTGTCCTGAAACCGCAGGTGCGGTTCTGGAATACGCTCCTCGCTGAACCAGGGGCTTGGTTTTGCACGAAAGAGCTAAGGCGTGAGTCATCTGTTTTCCATAACCTGCACGACATGCAACAAAAGAATCGCCGTTCGCGATGAATCTGCGATCGGCCAAATCTTCAATTGCCCCAACTGCCAAAGTATGGTGCAGATCATTGCTCCACCGGAATACCAGGCACAAAGAGCACAGATAGAACAGACTGCATCTTCGCTACCAGCAACTCAGCAATCGGCAACTCAGCAATCGGCAGATCCCGAAACGGTGGAAGATCTGGCGGCCGAATTCGAGTCGCCATCCGGCCGACGCCTCCCACGCAAGCCAGCGACACAAGCTGAACAACCTGGTCCCGCACAATCTGGAATTGAGCAAATTGAGTCTACTCAAGCTGGTCCCTCTCAAGCTGGTCCCTCTCAAGCTGGCTCAGCCGATCTAATTGCAACCAATGCCGCACCTTTTACTACAGACGACCCCACAACCGATCTGTTTGGCGATGACGCAGATAGCTTAAGCGATCCACATGCGGCTTCGTCAGATGATGCGGCGTCTTTTACTCCGACTGGAGAATCCCAGAAAGTCTATGGCGGGCCGGTTTTACCCACCGACGAATGGACGTCGAGCGGCACCAAATTGTTGCAACAACGCGCTTTGTGGGTGGTGGGAGCGACTGCCGGTGTCGGCTTGCTGGTCATCGCCAGCTTCGGCGTCCGGTCTTGGCTAAGCGGCTTCGAAATCGCCGTTGAAACTCCCAGTGAACATCCAACGGAACTACCAACGAACCCGCCGACTCCCAATGAGAATCCCGTTGTTCCCGCGCCAGTCGTCGCTCCTCCCGAAGTTCCCGAGGCCGATCCAATACCGGAGGTTGATCCAACTGCGGCGCCGCCAGTGATCCCAGAAAATCCTCCTCCCGAGATTGTCCCGGCAGAATTAAATCCGCGAACAGCGAAACCGCCTACAGCGAAACCGCCTACTGAAAATCCGCCTGCGGAAGAAAACCCAAGTCCTTTGCCCAACGTGATTACAGTCGCACCAGGGGAAATTGATCTCAATCCATCGC
>JBLHLE010000718.1:0-4717 GCA_047620805.1 Pirellulaceae bacterium | reverse complement strand
AATAAGGCCGTTGGACGGAAGTACTCGTCAATTGGTGATCGCGGATGGACAATGGTTTCTGTTCCGCTAGTTCAGGATGACGATTCGGGCTCTGTTACGTTTGCGTATTATCGCCCAACCACGGTTTTCGCGTGCGGTTGGATTATCATGCTGTTGGGTGGCTTAATTGCTCTTCATTCGTCTTTGAGGTTTCCGCGACTGACTCTATACGGTTTAGGAGTTTCGGGGCTCTTGACTTTCTTGCTGCCGTTCTCGTTCGTGCCGATCTTCAGCGGACTCTTCGTTGGACTTCTGTTGGGGGGAGTTGGAGCCGTGCTGCTTCTCCACCGTTGTCAGATTCAATCTACGATGCTCACTTCTCCCGATGACGAATCGCAGAGCCGCTTTCAATTTGCGTTGCTGACTTTGATGCTGATTGCGGTTTTGACGATTTCGTCCAATGTTGCTTGGGCGGAGGACGATGCACCTCTCGATGACGTGAAGCGGTACTCGGTTCTACTTCCGATTGACGAGGAGAATAAGTACGTTTATCTGCCGATCGAACTATACGAATTGCTGTACCGCAAAGCGGCACTTAGTCAGGGCACTACGCGCGGTGCCGTGTTAACCAAGGCGACCTACCAAGCGTCGTTGACTCGCGAGCCGGCAACGAAGGGTTTGTTGATGTCGGATATCGTGGCGTCTTTCAACGTCAGTGTGATTCAGTCTGGTGCGAAAGTTGTGTTGCCATTTAGACCGGGGCAGATTGTCGTTCGCGAGACGCGCGTAGACGGACAGCCTGTAATCGCTCAGCGTTCGAGCGATGGGCAAAACATGGAATTGAGCATCTCGCAGCCCGGTTCACATCAACTTACCATCGTTTTTCGCGTCCGTGTCGAACAACAGCAGGGGATGTCGGAAGTTCGGTTGCCGATTCCCTCTGTTCCGGCAACTCAGTTTCGCTTGAAAGTCGATCAGAAGTACGATGGAGTGCGATTTCCCTCCTCGCAAGGCCTAGTCTATCAGGATGACTTGACTGGCACGTGGGTGGCCGAAATTGGACCCGCAGACGAACTGGTGCTGCAATGGCCAGAAGATATCGCGTTGGGGGCCGGGACCAACGAAAGTGACGTCGACGAACTGTACTGGCTGCGAATTCGACCGGGGTCCGTACAAGCGGATGCTCGTTTGCATTTTTCCGCTTCGGCGGGCGCGATTCGATCCGTGCGGCTGATGACCGACCCCCGCTTGCGTTTGCTGCAGCTGGATGGCGAACGAATTCAGAAGAAGTCAATTCGCGTTGGCGAAACGCAGTTTATCGACTTGGAATTCAAGCCGCCGTTTCGAAAAGAAGAGACCGTGAGCGCCACGTTCTTGTGGGAAGCCTCAACCGGCATTGGCGATATCCGACTGCCGACGATTCAATCGGCTGCTGGCCATACCGCTCGTCGCTGGGTTGGGATTTCAGCTTCTCCGGCTTTGCGATACGAATTGAATAAAGTTCCCGACGAATGGGATTTGCAAGTTTCTAGATTCATGAGCGCGTGGGGCGAAGCGGAGGATTCTCCGCAGTCAGCAATTCAGCCCATGGTCTCTGCCAATGACTGGAGCATTCTTGTCGAGCCCCGTCAGCCTCGACGTTTTGTCACCGAGCGACTGCACGTTAAGGTGGGAGCCGTGCGAACGGAAACAAAGTACACTGCCGTTTTGACGACTGAAGACGGCGCTGCATTTGAACAGCGAATTGCCGCGCCGAAGGAATTCATGATTAATCGAGTTGCGGCGAACCAAGGAAATCAATCCCGCTTATTGCGCTGGACGCGGGCAGCCGATGGAGTGATTGCGCTATGGTTCGATGGCCCACTTCAGGGTGCTGTGGAACTCGAACTGAGCGGTTGGCAGTCCAATGATAAAGGGGCTCGCATTCCGCGGATCTACTCGGTTATCCCGGCTGGCAACAACCCTGATTCGAAGAACCGGGACATGCAGATCGCCGTGTACCGCGCTACCGCCGTCGATTTTGAGATTCCCGGGGGTATCGGCTGGGAGAAACCCGAAATCGAGACGTCCGATGTGTTTGACCGCGAGTTTGGGGAACCCAAAGCTTTACTTCGTCCGACCGGAAATCGAATTAATTGGAACGCGGTGTCCAGGCCTATTCGAGTTGACCGCAACGCCCCATTAACTAGCTGCAGCACGGTTACAACTATGGGGTACGACGAGCAAGATTGGTTTGCCCACGTGGAGTGCCGTTTGCACGTCATTTCTGCGGGAACCGTTGACTACTTCCGACTGGATATCCCGGATGTCTGGTCTGGCCCCTTTCAACTCGATCCACCGATGGACTATGTCGTCAAGCAACGAGCTGACACCAGCCGTCGAATTCTTGAAATTCGGTTGCCGAACCAGGTTTCAGAAGAGATCGTCTTTACGATTCGTGGCCCGCTAACCACCACCGCTCGGGAGCGAGTTCGTTCTCCCGAAATCGTGCCTTTAGACATTCAACAACAGCAGCAATTCTTGGTGTTGCCGGAGTCACTTGAGAATCAAAGAATTGCTTGGGAGACGAGTCGTCGCTTACTCCCCATTACGCTTCCCGATAAACGCGAGGCGTACCGAATTAGTGGTCCCAATGCTTTCGCTACGATTCGACGAATCGACCGCGGCGAAGATATGTCGCACGCTCAGGTCCGATTGCAAGATGTTCACATCGCTTGGAACGAGCGTGGCAAGTGCTACGGCACGGCGAGTTTTGATGTCGAGCCGGAAGGGCGAGCAACTTGCACGCTAAAGATGCCCGAAACTTTCAAACTGGTTAATGCGACCGTAGCGACGCTACCAGCTTCTTTGCAAGCCTTGCAAGGCAACCGTTGGCGGATCCGCTTGGGACCTGAGCAACTACCGCAACGAATTGAAATCGTTTTTCGTGGCGCGGTCGGCGGAGGTGCGACCACGACAGTGTTGCCCATGCCATTGCTGGAAGGAATTGACGTCGAGAGAACGCTCGTCACCGTCATCGGCCCGCGCAAATCGCAAAGTCTGCAATTGCTGGAGGGCGTCACCGAAGTGAAGGCGGTTCAGTTGGATCGTTTTCGTCAGGATTCGATCGCTCAACTACTCGATCTTACTTCCGACGTCGTCGCCGAAAATGCGCCGCAGGAGATCGCCGATTGGTACTATCCGTGGATCACTCGACTCAATAGGTCTCGAAGAAGCCTGGTAAATCAAACAGAGAGCGAGGACAAGGCGCTGTTGGTTCAACAACGGGCCATTGCCGAAGATCTGGGGACCGTCGATGTATTCAACAAAGTTCTCGCCTCCGATCTGCCGGCAGTTCGGGATTCGATTTGGATGGAGTCGAGTGTCAAAGTCTCGGGCACCACGCTTGGTGCCGTCGAGTTCATCGCCGTCCAGCAATTGAGCAGCCAAGCAACTCGCTCCGTCTATCATTGGGTGGTGGCTGGACTGCTTATCCTTTGCAGTTGGGGCTTTAGCACGTCTACGATGCGAAGTTGGTTCGCGCAGTGGAACGCTCGCTGGCCGTACTGGCCTGTCCCGTTTTTGGGCGTGTTGTGGATGTTAATTCTGTTCCCTACGCTATTAGGGGTCGTAGTTCTAGCGATCAGCGTTTGGTGGGCAATCCGGCCCAGACTTAAACGCGGAAGAGTGTAACGGAAGAGAACGATGCCAATCACTATCAAATGTCAATGCGGGCGACTGTTGAAGATCCCCGATAAACTGGCAGGGCGGCGCGTCCGCTGCCCAAAGTGCGACGCGGCCGTTGACGTTCCTAAATCCGCCGCTCAGGCTCAGCCCTCGACGGAAAGTGAGCCCGTTAAGCCTAGAACGCAAGAGGCCAAAGAAGATCGGGCAGCGAAAACGACCCCTCCTAACAAACCGGACGCAATAAATCCGGCTCCCGCAGATGCTGTCAAACAGGCAGCACTCAAACAGGCAGCACTCAGAAAGAAATCGCTCAAGAAAGCAGCGTTGCAACAAGAGTCCCTCAAAAGGGAAAACCAGGCGATGGCCCGCGAGCAAAAGGGCTCCAGCGGCAAGTCACCGGAGCCGCAGTCGCCGCAGACGGGTGGTTCAAAGACTTCCAAAACTTCGGACCGGCCCACTTCGGGCCAACCCGCTTCTCAACAAGCCGCTCACTCGCCAGTGAAGCCGGAATCGCAAGAGCCGCCGACGTCGGAATCGGCGGGGAAATCGCCACAGACAAATGACGGCGGCGAAGAAAAGAAGTCGCGTTTCAAAGGGGCACCTCCAATAGCGAACGCCAAGGAGACTCGTTCCGCGACGAGAGGGGACGCCGATTCAAAACAAGACGGCAAGAGGACCGAAAGTGGACCGACTCCGGTCTCGCCCTCCGCTGCCAAACCTGGCAGTCAACAGAAGCCTGGAAATCGACCAACGGCTCCCCAGTCCGGAAAGATACGAAAGGACAGCCCACACGCCGCAGTGCCGCCGCCGCTCAAAAAGACGCCCGTAACATCCGGTCCCAAGCCGCCGCCGCTGCCAAACCAAAGACCGTCAGTAGATTCCAAAACGAGTGATATTCCCGCAGCCGATCCGCCCAAGACGACGCAAGATAAGTCGTCTCGCTGGCGAGTAAATAATGAGACTCCTGCGTCTGGTCACGCCGGATCTGCTTCGCCTGTAAGGCCGCCGCAAGAAAATGAACCCACTGCTGCTAAAAAAACATCGCCGGATAAACCCGCAACTAAAAAAACAT
>JBLHLE010000717.1:0-4718 GCA_047620805.1 Pirellulaceae bacterium | reverse complement strand
GCTGACAAGTCATCTGAATGGAATTGTCAGCGGCGGAAGAACCATGCCTATTCTGCCTCGCAGAAACTAGAGCGAGCACAAGTCGATATTGTCAAAGTTACGGCCGTAGTATTCCATGTATTTAACTTTTCGTTCGAGGGCTTTAATGACGTACTTGGTGAAGTTGATCTTGGTGAATTTCTGTGCGCTTCCGAGTCCACCGGGACTGAAAACGTTGATTTCCATCAACTTGTTGCCCACGATATCGAGGCCGACGAGGAACATTCCGTCCTGAACGAGTTTGGGGCGAACGATCTCGGCGATTTCTAGGTCATTTGCCGTTACCTCTGCAGGGGCTAACTTTCCGCCAGCATGTATATTACTTCGCATGTCGTCGCCACTGCGAGTGCGGCGAAAAGCAGCGTATTTTCCTTTTACCTGCAACGGGCGGCCATTCATTACGAACAGTCTCATGTCACCCTGTTCCGCGGCCGGAAGGTACTCCTGGCAGATCACAAATCCATCACGGCTCACGGCATCGATCATTTGATTGAGATTCGGCAGGTCGCCTTCTTGGACCAGAAATACGCTTGCTCCGCCAGATCCTTGTAGAGGTTTTAGAACACATCGACCTTCGTCCATCGCGAACGCCTTGATTTCGTCGCGATCGCGAGTGATCAAAGTTTTGGGGCGCACTTCTTCCGGGAAAAGCTGAAAGTACATTTTAGTCGATGCTTTCGCCAAACCGTTGGGGTCATTGACCACAATCACGCCTTGTCTCATTGCTACTCGCCCAAATTCCGTTGCGGCGGAAGCCGCCCACGGACGCTTCAGGTAGTCGTCAGACGGAACGTTTCGCAACATGAGAACGTCCAGTTCGTCAACTGTTATTCGTTGTTTAATGGCTGCAGGACCATGGAGAGCCTTTAGGAAACTATCTTGCGACGAGTATTTCTTGTCGGGAACGGATCGTGCGCGTGCCCGGATCGATTCATCTGGATCGTACGCCAAGTCGCCGACTCCCAATAAAAAGACTTCGTGACCTTGATTTACGGCCTCCCAGGCGAGCCGAACGGTCGTAAAATTCGCCTCTTCGGTCATCACATCGTTTACTAAGAACGCAATTTTCATCAGCTTTACTTTTCCTGTTTGGGGACAACTTCCGTTGTCAAGAATCGAGCTAGAAAAATATCTGTTTTACTTGCACTGGCGATGGCTCCTAGCCACAGCTTGGGTAAACCTTTCGTACGTTATTTGGGTGCTTCAAGAACACCGACTGTCGTTGTTCTTAATGCTTCAAGAACACCCTCTGTCGTTGATTTTAGTGCCTCGCCAATCGCACTTACGAGTTCGAATTTGGGCGTCCCTGTCCACTCGTCCATAAAGAATTTTTTGAACTCAATTGCAATCACACAAGCTGATTCGGGAAATCGCATGTGAGCCCACTTTGCATGGTTACCACCTTGAAATTTGACGTTTTCACGAACATCGAGCTTTCCACCTGGGAAATCGAAACTCCGCAAATCGTTCATGAATTGTGTCACAACTGGTCCAAAACGTTCGCGGTGAAGTTGCGTCCCTGTTCCGATATTTACTTGCGGATTCCCCGCCTCATCGGCGGCGGGTCTGTCTGTTCCATCTCGACGGTGATTGTAGGTATGCAGATCGAAAACGACAAAAGCACCATGCTCCTGCTCCATTTCGGTATAGAGACCATCGAGCATTTGGTAGAACGCATCGTATTCAGCGAGCGATCTCGCTGCGGACTCGTCCGGTAATTCGTCTTTCCAGACATGGAGTCCCCAGGCATCTTCAGGTTTTCGGTATACAGCTTTCTCGCGGGGACGGTTGAGGTCCACCTCAAAACGTGAGCGGGTACCGACGATCCGAGTCGGAGCGACGGCCGTCCATTCTCCAGTGTGTGGGTCCTCCTCCCGCAATCGCTCAGCCGAGTTCAGACTCATTCGGGGAATGAGTTCGTCGCGAACTTCGTGGCCGTCGTGAATCGCCGTGGCGATAATCGGTCCCGTTCCCTTAGTTAGCTTCCATATCTGCTCAGCCATCCTGCATTTCCTTAGTTGTTTGAAGTTGCTCCACTTGGTTTGGATATCGATATAGCAACTAGTGCGCCAATCGGATGCTGGCAGCTTGAGGGGGACTTCGAACATGCGGCGACAACCGGTCGCTGGTATGCAAGAGTCGCGGTTTATTGGGCCCCGTAGCGAATTCGGCTTGTAATTTCCAGCTTTCGCGGCGAGCTAATCGATTGGTGGTTGATCGAGTAATGATCGCGATGAGCACGAATTGGTCAGCCAAGCGTCGAATGCCAATGCAAGGTCGCACAAGGGCGGTCAGCTGTTCTTTTTTGTCGAGGCACGATTGGTCGACTACTCATTTAGACAAGGGGATCTTTCAGCCCGTATATGAAGACATTGACGGGATCGATAACGGCTGGAGTCGCTTCGTGCCAGAACTGGCCTACTATTTGCAAATACGAATAGACCTGCTTGTTACCAATGGAAGAATGTCCAAACTTTTGATCGATAAGGAGAACGAACATGGCTCAAGAAGCCCGTCCAAAGAAACGCACAAAGATATCCAGTATCAAAGAGCAAAAAGCCCGCCGAACGGAAGACTCAAATCGTTCCGGTCGGCGGGATCGCCCTCGAGTTCGGGATTGGACAGTGAACGACAGTCGTTTCGATTCGGATCGCTAAGGTAGTCAAGTGCCCAGCTAGGGTCGTGGGTCCGCTGCCTCGATCTGTTCCTCGTGGATTTCAAGTCCCGAGGAGCGAGACTTGATTGCGTTCCGAGAAGGCGAAGAACCACAGGCTTATGCAAAGTCGCGTCGATACGGCGCGGAAAGGCACGATACGTTGATTGAGAAGCATAAAGGCAAGCCCGCGAATTCCGCGGGGCATTCGATAGCCGTTCCCGATTCGCTGATCGAAACGGTGCGACGAAGATTGGACGGAAATTTGCGGGTGCGTCGCACTTTGCCGGGAAACGGTCGAATACATATCGATCGGCAAGTCCCGTTTTTGTGCATCTACCGGCAACCAACGGATCATTGCGACACAGGAACGGAGAAACTGATCAAAGGAGAAGCTTCCTATTTGATCGTTCCAGGAGCTAGTTCTGCGCGTGCCAGTATCGCAAAACTTGTTCGTGCTGTCGTGAAGACTCTGTCGGAGAAGTTTGGCGCTTTCCTTATTGTCGAAGTCTGGACTTCGCTTGAAGGCGGAAAGGCGAATGACCCGGCGAGCCCCAGTGTGCTCCCGCAGTTTTGCGTCAATACTGGAGGGTCTTCGTCCATGACTCCGGTCGTCGATGGGCTTGAACGACGGCTTTCGAAGATCAAGATACTTAAGCAGAATGTTCAGGTTGAGGTAGCTTGGGAGGGAAGCACACACCCAAGTGGAATGAAACCGTTTTTGACGAAATCCGAAGCCAACGATTTGAATTGCTCATTTCTCGGTGTCGTAGTACCGCCGGTCTTTCGTCGTCCAGATTCGACCCAGGAGTTTCCCCAGTTGGCCCGAGAGTTGCGACGCAGCCTTAGTCTGTCGTTGCGACAAACGTACTTTCAGTTCGCGCGATTGAAAACGACACACCGTCCAAAGCACTATCATGCGCTTGGCCGTCGAGCCGTCGTTAAGGCCGTTTGGGACGTCGATCGCAAACTAGCAGAGGTGAGCAACAAGTTTGATTACCTCCTGTCTTTGACACCTGTCAACATAAATTCTGCCTGGAAACAATTGCAACGCCATCGATTTGAGCGGGCGCCTGAGTTTCACTATCGGCCTTTAACCATCGACCCAGCTCTGTTGAAACGCGAGTTATACAGAATTCCAGTAGAGGGAATTGAAGACCCTGCGTTGCATCAGATATTTCAGGAGAAGCAGAACGAGCTAGAACTCAAGCTGACGATGCTCCGGGATCGAGATACCCCTGGTTTTCTTTACGAAAGTCTGCAACTGTTTGGTGGTGTTACTGACGAGCTATTGAAACTTGCCAAGGATTTGTTGAATCAATTGCCTGTGCAAGCTTCTCGCCAAAGAGGGCGGAAGGTGGATGCCAAAGCTTTTGCCGAAATGGCCGAAATTGAATTCGAGGCCTATCGCAAAGTATCGCCCGAGTTTCGCGCGAAGGCCGTTGTTACAAGCGAAGTCAGTGGACTAATTGTCTCGCGGGGCAAATTGCTCGTCAATTCAGACCTCAGGCTATCGCCGACTCGAGTTCGAGCTTTATTGGCACATGAAGTGGGAACGCACTTGGTTACGTACTACAACGGTCGCTTGCAGCCGTTTCAGCAGCTGTACTCGGGTCTTGCTGGCTACGAAGAGTTGCAAGAAGGGTTGGCTGTACTCGCGGAGTATCTGGTAGGTGGGTTGAGTGCGTCACGAGTTCGTCAGCTCGCTGCCCGTGTCGTTGCGGTGCATCATCTTATCCAAGGCGCTTCTTTCGTCGACACGTTTCGCATTCTCAGTAAGGATTATGAGATAAATCAGCGTACTGCGTATAACGTAACGATGCGAGTTTACCGCGGCGGCGGGCTGACCAAAGATGCCATCTACTTGCGTGGCCTGGTGGGCATTTTGCAGTACATCCAAGATGGCGGCAAACTAGAACCATTGCTAGTGGGCAAGATGGCAGTCGAGCACATTCCGGCGATCAAGGAACTTCAATATAGAAAAGTGCTCAAGCCAGCACCATTGCTTCCTCACCACCTCAAAGAT
>JBLHLE010000716.1:0-4718 GCA_047620805.1 Pirellulaceae bacterium | reverse complement strand
ACGATGTCTCTTTCATCTTCCTGTTCCTGAAAGGAGGCCTGTCGACGATTGATAGCTGGGACATGAAGCCGGACGCGCCGGCAGAGTTCCGGGGTGAGTTCAATCCTATCGATACCGTCGTGCCTGGCATTCAGCTCTGCGAACATTTACCAACCTTGGCAAAACATACTGACCTGTTTTCGTTGGTTCGCAGTTTCGGTCACAGCAATTCTGGACACGGACCCGCCGACCACTACATGATGACGGCGTATAACCCGACGGCGGGATTCAACGCCAACTTGAGCCCCAATAATCAACGGCCCTCCCATGGTTCGGTCATTTCACGACAACTCGGACCTCGTGGCTCCGTACCTCCCTATGTCTCGCTGCCAAACATGCACGCTAGTGGCGGCCCTTCCTATCTCGGCGCGTCGCATGCACCGTTTGTCGTCAACGCCGATCCCAATTCGCCCGGCTTTCAGGTCCCCGATCTTGTCCCGCCGCTGGATGTTCCCGCCGAACGGCTGGATGATCGCAGGAAACTGTATTCGGCAATCAACAAATTCGCAGGATCCGTGGAAGCTCAGTTCAATGCGAAGGCCAACGCCTTGGACACATTTCAGCAGAAAGCGTTTGACTTAATTACTTCGCCCGCGACTCGCAAGGCCTTCGATCTTTCGCAAGAGCCCGATACTCTTCGCGACCGTTATGGCCGCACAACGCTGGGCCAGTCTTGCCTAATGGGCCGGCGACTCGTCGAAGCAGGCGTCCGCAGTGTGTTCATCAACCATTATAATTGGGACACGCACTACAATAATTTCGACGTGCTGAAAAACGACCTGTTCCCTCACCTCGACCTCGGCATGTCTGCACTGCTTTGGGATCTAGAGCAGCGGGGCATGCTCGAAAAGACTGTCGTTCTGATCACGGGCGAATTTGGCCGCACACCCAGGATCAACAAAGACGCTGGACGCGATCACTGGGGACCAAGTAGCGCGATCGCCATCGCGGGTGGTGGCATCAAGGGTGGCCAAGTCATAGGCGCATCCGATGCTCGCGCCGAAAAACCACTTACCAAACCCTATGGCCCCGAAGATCTCGCCGCAACGATTTACCATTTGCTAGGCATTGCGCCTACGACCGAATTTCGCACAGCAGAAGGCCGACCAGTTCCCATCGTGCCAGGATACGGACGCGTCATTCAAGAGTTGATCTGAGTACGCACGACATAGTCTTCAGAACTGATTTGAGTTTGTAATGCGATTGTCACAACTAACAACCACCCCGCTTCTTGGCAAGTTTCTCGCCAAGTTTTTCGCCAAGTTTCTCGTCGCCGCTGGGCTTGCCATTCTGCTTTCGATACCGCTCGCGATGGGCGACGAACCGACGGTCGATTACATTTTTCCGGCCGGTGGACAGCGCGGTACGAAAGTCGAGTTTCGGGTAGGCGGAAACAACCTCCACTCCCGAGCGCAATTCGAGATGATCGGGTTGAATGTAAATCCAGTCGACGAGATTCAACCTGCCGCTGAGACTGTTTGGTTTGACGGGCCCCTGCTATCGCAACCCTCTTCCTCTCGTAAAGAAGACTACCCCAAAGACTACGACGGCGACGTGGAGATCGGCTCGAGCGCCGAGTTAGGCGTGCGACGCTGGCGAGTGTCCACTTCGCAAGGAATTACCGCTTCTCGTCCTTTTATCGTCGGCGAACTGCCAGAGGTCGTTGAGGCGGAAATCGACGGTGAACCTCTGCCCGTGGCAGTGACGCTCCCGACCACTATCAATGGACGTATCTTTCCTCGCGAAGATATCGACATCTGGACCTTTCAAGCCGCCAGCGGTAAGACGTACTCCTGCGAAGTCATGGCTGCCAGACTTGGATCACCACTCGACTCACGCCTCGAAATTCGCGATCCCGCTGGCCGCTTAGTCACCGAAAATACTGACTACTACGAAACCGATTCGTTGTGCGGATTTACTGCGCAAGCCGATGGTATTCACTCTGTGCGAATCCACGATGTCAATTTCAGTGGAATGCAAAGCTATGTCTATCGGCTAACGATCCGAGAAGGCCCGTACGTCAAGAGCATCTTTCCTCTCGGCGGTCGAGCGGGGACAACGCCGAGCTTTCTGCTGGACGGTTTCGGCGTTGCTGATGAACCCGTTGAACTTCCGCTGGCTGCCGATGGAACCGGCGTCTCTTCTACGCTCGCGACGTTACCCGCAGGCGTCACCAATCCGTTTTCCGTCGCCATCGGCAATTATCCAGAATACATCGAAGACGTGAACGCCGGCCCAACCTCCATAGTGATCCCGGCGATATTAAATGGCCGCATCAATCTGCCCAGTGAGGTCGACCGCTGGACAGTACAACTAAACAAGGGGAAGTTGGTTTCCTTCGGGCTAGTTGCCGCAAAACTCGGTTCCCATCTAGATGCTGTGCTCACCCTTTACGATACCGCTGGTGAACAACTTGCTACTGCCGACGACTCGGCTGGCAGCACCGATGCGACTTTGAACTTCACGGCACCTGAAGACGGTGAATACGTCGTCGCCGTTGCCGATCAGTTCAAGAGCCGCGGCGGCCCACAATATGCCTATCGATTAACCGTCGAACCAAACCAGTCACCTGATTTCGAGTTAACTTTGCCACTCGATGCGCTCACATTGATCCAGGGTGAAACCGCCAAAATCAAACTCGTCGTCACTCGTCGCGGCGGATTTTCGGAGGAGATTGCTGTGCGAATCGACGGTCTACCCGAGGGCGTCACTTTCGCACCGGACAAGATTGGAAAGGGTGGCAACGACGCGCAGCTTACGTTTACTTCGACTGCGGAAACGCAGACCGGACTCTACCCATTGTCCATAGTTGGAACCGCCCAACTCTCTCCTAGCCCAAAGACCGACGACAAGAATGTCGCTACCCCCGAAACGCCCAATGCCGATGCTCCCGCCGCAGAAGCCCCTGCCGAAGTAGCCCCCGTCGATCGAATTGCGAGACAACCAGTGGAGGGAGCTGACGATCGCTTGGTACTTGGAGTTGGTGTGGCGACTCCGTTCAAGTTGGTTGGCATCTTCGAAACAAAGTATGCGGCCCGCGGCGCGACTTTTGTCCGCAAGTACTCACTGGAGCGCAATGGCTTCGAGGGTCCGATCACGATCAAACTTGCCGACCGCCAGGCGCGTCACCTGCAGGGCGTAACTGGACCGACGATTGTCGTCCCGTCCGGAAAATCCGATTTCGAGTATCCCATTCAAATGGCGACCAAAATGGAGCTCGCCCGCACCAGTCGCACCTGCCTGGCGGCGATCGGTGAGTTAACGGATGCGGCTGGCAAAAAGCATACGATTAGCTACACCTCGCACCAGCAAAACGATCAAATCATTATCCTCACCGATCCCGAACAATTTGTTGTTAGCGTCAAGCAATCAACAATACTGTTCGCGCCGAACGGCCAAGTCGATCTGGAGGTAACTGTTGGACGAGGAGCGGGATTCGACCAACCCGTCGAACTGCAGTTGATCCCACCTGCTCATATTCAGGGTGTGTCAGCCATTTCGCTTAGTCTTCCCAGCTCAGAAACTACGGCGACTATGAAACTGCAGTTCGACCAACAGAGTGGTCCATTCAACATGCCCCTCACGCTTCGCGCGACGACTTTCAGCGAAGGGCTGCGATACATCGCGGACGCCGAAGTCACTGTCGTCCAAGAGTAGGGCAAACCTGCACTTCGCTGACTCCCTCTACTCGAACCGCAACGACCGAACAGTCAATTCACAATCCTCTTGTTTGGAACGCGGGTCGTCCTCGGCGCAGTTATACGCCGTTGCCACAAAGAAGATCGACATGACAACTAGCAATCTACGCTACCGCTCGCCGTCGCCAAGGCGTTGAGTACACAGGTAATACGTAACAGCCAGAACGATTAACCAAGGATAAGCTGAAACAAGTAACTCGCCCGTACGAAAACTTGTGACCCTGTTCGCGTTTAGAAAGAAACACAGCCAGCCGCCGACCATCAGTGTACACAGCCCCCAAGCCGGCCGAATGAAAGTTGGATCCCCATCGCGTGCGACCAGAGCCGATGCGAAACCGCCGCGACGGTCGCACAGCGCGGCGGCTCCCTCCGAAGACAAATAGAACTGATCACAGTATTCCACTGCCACTACTGCCACCACAGACGTCCCATAGATCGGAAGCAACTGACAGTCAATCGATTGTCGCTTTGATAACGTCGCGAAAAATATCACCGCCAACAGAGTGATCATTAATGGTCGCATTCGCTCGCTCCTTCAACGCCTGATGTTGCCATATTCCCAAAGGGCAGGTGGCGTTTTCTTTCTCGTCGTCATCACGAACCGCGTTGTTTGGTTGCGTGGAAGCCATTCCTGCCGTTAGAATAACCGCTTCCGAAACCCGGTTTCAGCGTCGAAATCGGCCGAGATAAGCTTATTTCACGCAAACCATGGCAGGTATTTGGGCTCCAATCGGCCCCAAAACAGCTTTAACCTAATGCGTCAGCATTAAATAAGATACCTTATTTCACGACCGCACAAAACAACGAAGGCTCCCTATGCCCCCCCGTCATCGCATTCAATTCCCCCAAAGACCCTCTCACAACCTAGATCAAGACGAAGTGGCGTTCTTGTTGATTGAAGGCGAGCAACAACGAAAACTTCGCTTTCATGACTACGACCAAATATATCTCCGGCCCGGACTCTACGAACAAGTTTTCTAC
>JBLHLE010000715.1:0-4732 GCA_047620805.1 Pirellulaceae bacterium | reverse complement strand
TTTGCAGCTGCGACCGGACCCAGTGCGAATACGGCGCGGAATCGATCGGAGCACGCGGCGACCACCATCACCATCGTCCCGCCTGTGCTGTGCCCCCCCAGGTAAATTTGGTCTGGATCGACGTAGGGCAATTTCTCCAAGTGCTCAGTTGCGGCAAGAATATCATCCACCTCGCCGTAGAACCCTTCGCGTTTGCCAGGGTTGTCGTTTCCTCCTCGCTGCGAAGGAAACATCATGACGATACCAGCCTTGCGAAAACCACTTGCCGATTGATCATTGCTGCGGGGCATCGGCGACCAAATATCGCCAATGCTGTTATTGTCGCCTCCAGTTATCCACACGATCGCCGGATGTTTCTTGCCGTCAGCTGGGTCGCCCGTCACGTACGCGGCCAACTTGCCCACCGGTGATTGATAGCGAATCAATTCAAAATCAGCACCGGTTGGAACATCCGGCGGACCAGCCGATTCGCCCGCCTTGACGATTTTCGTGACAAATCCTTTCCTCGCCTCGCTCAGCGCCGGTTCGGCGTTCGACGAAACCGGTTCGGCGTTCGACGCACCTGGCTCGGAGTTTGACGCAACCGGCTCGGAGTTCGACGAAACCGGATCGGAGTTTGACGAAACCGGATCGGGACTCGACGAAACCGGATTCGCAGGGCCATCACAGCCAACGACAACGACAACGAGCATCAATAAAGCGGCGCGCATGACGACTCCTGGGATTAGGTACCTAACGAAACGCAAATTATCCGGCTGCCCGTCGACGGATCGCTCCCGAGTTAATTCTATGGCCCTTGGCTGAAACAGCTAGTTGAGACACTCACTTGATCAATTTTGGGCTGCCCGAGGCGATGTATCGCCTGATTCGTTTCAGGAAATAATTTTAGTGATAGCAAAAAAGATTGCAACTCCCTAATCCACCGACGACTCACTCGCGAGGCGTCGAGCCGAACCAAAATTGGGCGACTGCATTTTTGCGTTGATACGTTCGAGAAATGTCAGTGGTCTTTCTCGCGCCGGTAAAACGGTCGGAGGCATTCATGATGGTTAAGTGGATCCCACTCTCATCCAGTTCACACTCTTCAATAAGTGATTCCACTACGCCCAACTGAAAACGAGATTGGGGATAGATCGGCACGGAGAGCTCATTTAGCGACCAGGAAGATAAGTCAATGCGATGCCAGCCCTGCCATTTAGTTGAGGCCTTGTGCGGAATCGTGTCGGGAATTTTCGGTAGTTGATTCGAGTGTAAATGCAGTTCGGCGCGACTGCTGCGTGGCGCGTATAATCCCCACGCAATCCAATGGTCGCAGAAACCCCACGGCTCGAATGCGGGAACGACCAAGACGATCGCGACAACCGCGTGAGCCAGCCAGGCTCCGACGGAACGATTTCCCCGAACACTCTGACCGACCGACGGTGTTTCCTCGGCAGAGTTCGCATCATCGACGAATGGCCAGAACAGGATGGGGATTTGGACCAAAAAACAGACGTTCCACAATAGGACGCCCATCTTGTGGTCCAGCCCCAAGGGACTCAGCACTAACAGCAGCCCGAAATGCATCAGCATGGCGACAACGACAGTCCCGCGCGGCGCGACTTTGAACAGCAAGGCGAGACCGAGAAGTAACTCTATCAATGGAAAGCTACCAATCACTGCGTTCTGGACTGCCGGGGGAAACCGAGATAACTCGACTCCCACAATCCCAACCATCGTGTTGGCCAACTCGCGTCCAACCGAAGCAAAGAAGGCAGCATCGAGTTTACTGACTGCGGAATAAATGTAGATCCCGATGACTAGCCAACGACAGAGTTTCATGGTGTCGCGGCGCTCGCAACAAGCGAATATAATCGCGATCACAGTGAACTGAAATGCCCACGGCTGCAAGCGATGTTGGTCGCTGGCGAAGAGCATACCCATCGCGACGCTGAACCCCAGATAAATCGCACAGCGAAGGCGACTTGGCCGTCCGATGGATGTTGCAGCCAGACAGAAGAAAAGTGCAAGCACCGAGACGACGGCGTCAAGTTGCCTCGGCCACCAGTGCCCGAACTGAAGCAACGGGACTTGCGGAAAACCGTGCTGACTGGTCCACAAACGCCACGTCGACAACATCAATAAAACGACGAACGCGGACCAGCTCCAGCGGAAATAGGTAGATCGACAATCATCACGCATATAAAGCCGGTAACTCCATTTGAGAAAGCCTGCTTGGAATCGATGAACCGCAGCGAAGCTCGTCGTCGATTCAACTCAGCGCGAAATACGACTCATCAGTTGCAACAATGCCTGACCGTGCATTGTGTAGTAGTCAGGAATACTCATGTCACGCGCCTTAATTGCCGAACCTAGTTCCGTCATGCCGGATTTCCCTGCCACAACCATCGTCTTCGACGTAGGACGTGAAATACTCTCGCACCTTGCAACAACATGAGTCATACCGGAAAAGGCTTCGGTACAGCCGGGAAAGATGAGCGCTATACCCTTCAAAAGCTGTTTGTTGTCCGCATTTCGATGTCGGTTTTCGTCAGCAAAGAAGTCTAATTCCATTCGGCACCATTCGGAAGCGCACCATGCTGGCGTTCCGACAAATATCATCGTGTGCGCTTGCGACATCGCATTTTGGTAATACAGTCGCCAACGCATATTCAAAGACGCCACCCCAGTTTCCCATCGCGAACTTGGATCCACGACCATCACTGTCGTACCAGGTACAACTTGCTTGCGAATACCTGGAGCGTTTTGCAGTGCGACACTGTCCAAGTAAACCGAGTTGTCATCGGTGTATCCCTTGAACCTGATGATTTCATTGCGTAGCCACGCGGCGAAAAAGGCTCCGCCTTCCCTCGTACCAAAACTCATCACCACTCGGGTCCGCCCGCGTTGTTCCTCCAGGGTCTTCAGCAGACCTTGCTCCTTCAATTTATCGGCTTTTAACGCAGCTGCCAAATTGGCTCGATTTTCACTGAATGAGCTCATTCTAATGGATATCCTCGGAAGGTCATTGAGCGAGAGTTAACACGCATAGTCCAAGTCAGCGCCAAGGCTGCGACAGAACTTGTTGCAGCAGAAGCTCCGGTCGTAGAAAGAAGTAAAGCAAACGTCGTTTTATAGACCATGCCCCGCATTATCACAAGCAAACATCGCTTACTCACCAATCGCTACATAGCGATCGTCTTCGTCGCCAGTCTGTTGTTCGATTGCATCTACTTTTAGTGTAGTTCGGCGAGCGTCTTGATGACAGCGGTCGAGAGGAAATTGCGGGTAGATTGTCGACATCGCTGCGGTAACGATATAGAAGACGACGTGAACGCTTTGGTGATCGTCTCCAGATTTGAATCAACTGCTGGATCAGCCGACGGAGGAGTTGTTCCCGCTGTCCCCGTTGTTCCCGTTGTTCCCGCTGTTCCCGTTGTTCCCGCTGTTCCCGTTGTTCCCGTTGTTCCCGTTGTTCCCGTTGTTCCCAGGGGCATAACAAAAGAAAGCGAGAAGACTCTCTCGAATCCTCTCGCGCAATGAAGGTTGTAGCTCGTCGAACCGCGTGTTGCTACTTATCGCCGCCCGCTAGGTCGACCATCAAGTTGACGCCTTCACCGGGTAGCTTGCCGAACAATGTTTGTGGGTACTTTCCGTCCCACGACTTCAGTCTTTCGATTTCGACCTCGATCCTCTTCAAAGTCAGATAAGCCTCGGGGTTGGCCGAGAACTTTTCGATTTCGTAGGCCCGAGCGTCCGCCATTTTCTCCATTGCCTTAGCCTTCGCTTCGGCGACTAACATTTCCGTTTCGGCTTTGCCGCGAGCGATTTCGATTGCTTGAGAAGCTTCGCCTTCCCCTTCCAAGCGGAGAGCTTCTTTTTGCTTTTCTGCAGTCTTGATCCGCGCTTCGGCAACATGTTCTTCTTGCTCCGCCGCGAAAACCACATCAATCGCTCTTTGATTGTCGGGATTCTCATAAGTGAATCCTCCAAACATACCGATCGTCGTGATCGCGATTCCGCGTTCTTTGAAGAATGGCACAACATCGTCCTCGACTTCCTTCATGATTTCCAACTTTTTGGATCGACATTCGTTCATGTCGTATTGCCCAGCTTCATCGGCAAAAACCTTTTGAATGCGGGCTTGGATTTCAGAGTCCAGGATGTCGGAGAGCTTAGTAACCTGAGTATTAAACTCGCCGTTGTTGTGTTCAATTTTCTTAAATGATCGGGGCGGATAGTTGTGCAGGAAAACGACCGCATCGTGCTGCGACTCAATTCTCGCTGTGATAACAATCCCTGTGGAGAACCCTACACTATCGCGACTTTCCGACCAAATCGCGTCGTCGAGATCGCTGGTCCCCCGGTTGCTGTCCGCCACCCATTTTCGAGTGACGGGTGAGGTGTCCACGATGACCAGTTTCTGAGAGGGTTCCCAACGGCCAACCCAACTCATATAGCCGGTCTGTTTCCATTCGTGCTCGATCACGATTCGACGAGCATCGATAAGTTGAGATTCGAGATAATCGAGTCGTTCTGAATCCGACACTGTAGCTTGGCTACCGGTCGCAGCCGGTTCAGACATTTCGTTGATTAGAAACGGAATCTCGTTTGTCTCCAGTCGCACCCACACGGGCTCGTGGTAAGGACGCCAACAACCAGTCAACGAAACCATGAGCAAACCGAAAATGAGGGTGGATGTTTTTGCAATACTTTTCATGCGTCGTACCTCGGGAAAAAGAAAAACGACTAC
>JBLHLE010000714.1:0-4732 GCA_047620805.1 Pirellulaceae bacterium | reverse complement strand
GCACATTCTCGCTGATCCACGTTGTGTCACACGACGGAGACGATTCAATCACCGGATCCACGTCCATAACGTCAATCCGGGCTTTCGGTGGGCCCGGCGACGATACCGCTTACGGCGGCAGCGCGTCCGACGAAATCTATGGCGGATCTGGGAACGATTATTTGAATGGCGGAAGCGGCGATGATGTAGCGTACGGAGGCAGCGGATCTGACTCCTTGTTCGGCGGCGCTGGCGGTGACTACTTAGAGGGCGGACTCGGTGGCGATTATCTCGATGGCGGCATGGGGGCGGACTACATTGCTGGCGGCGATGGCAACGACACGATCGACGGCCAAGGTGGTGTCGACTACTTGTACGGAGGCTCGGGAAATGACGTCGTCTATGGCGGAGATGACGGCGATTACATTTATGGCGACGATGGAAACGACAGTCTGAACGGCGACGATGGCCAAGATTCGATTTACGGAGGATCCGGAAACGACACGATTTCCGGCGGGCTATATGACGACCATTTGTCTGGTGAATCGGGCAACGACTACATCTATGGGGACTACGGTAATGACACCGCTTATGGCGGTCCTGGATTGGATTCCGTATTCGGTGGCGACGGCGACGATTTCCTCAGCGGCGGCGATGACGACGATTACGTGTCTGGAGACTCAGGTGACGATTCGATTCTAGGTGACGACGGGGCCGATTCGCTTCTAGGAGCTGACGGAGCGGATTATATCTCAGGTGGAGACGGCGACGACTGGCTGTCGGGCGGAAATGACGCCGATTCAATTTATGGTGACGACGGACGCGACTATCTGTTTGGCGACGACGGCGACGATTGGGCGTACGGCGGCGCAGGTGACGACTTTGTTTCTGGCGGTGGCGGTGACGACTACCTGCTGGGTGACGCTGGCATGGATGTTGTCTATGGTGACGATGGACAGGATTCGATCGACGGAGGCATCGGCAACGACTACTTGATTGGCGACGATACCATCGACACGATCGCAGACTCCTATGGGAATAACGAGATCATGGAGGAGTCGGAAGAAGCGTATGGAGGAGCCATTCCGGTCGTCACATCATTCTACTACTCGAACTTGACCGAAAGTTTTGTGGCGACAGTCGAAGACGCTGACGAAGATCCGACAGGGTCTGATTTTGTCATTGGAGGCGGGGTTTCTCTAAGTGGAGTTGTCTTTGCAAATGATAACATCGACGCGGGTTCATTGAATCCTCCAAGCGGTTGGTATTACGTCTTCGTCACCGACAGTTCCGGTAACGTCTCGCCTCGAGTTTGGCATTATTTTCAGCAGTGAGAATCATAACATGGCACGTATCCTTCTAGCTTGGGAACTCGGCGGTGGTTTAGGCCACGTTTCGATGCTACTACCGATAGCTCAGGCGCTGACACAGGACGGACATGAGATTGTCTTGGCCGTACGCAATGTCGAAGCGGCCTCCAAGATTCTCAAAGAATATCGCGGTGCGATTGTACAGGCACCGATTCATCACGTTCGTTGTGGCGTCAAACGAAATCCAGCGGTCACTTATGCTGAATTGCTTTACAACTGTGGATTTGACGATCCCGAAAGCCTCCAGGCCAGAATGTGCGCGTGGCAATCATTGCTGAGAATGGCGCGTTGCGACGCGATGGTGGCTGAACATGCACCCACAGCCTTGGCGGCCACCTTTGGTATGGCCTTGCCTCGACTGGTGATCGGCACAGGTTTTACCTGCCCCTCGCCTACAAATCCACTACCCAACTTACGCCCCACGATGAATCCGCCCGACGCCACGGCCGACAGATTCGAAGGCCGCGTGCTGGCGGTTGTGCAACGGGCGATGAACCAGTTAGGGATGCCGAAACTAAGTAATCTAGCCGACCTCTATTATTCCTGTGACGAAGTGATGCTGAAGACGTTTGCGGAGCTAGATCCATTTCCTCGCACGGACGGAACTCGGTATTGGGCACCGGATGATACCTTTCGCGGGCAAATGTTTCAGTGGCCAGGTGACAAACGCAAGAAACGAATCTTTGCGTACCTTAAGCCTTCGCCTGGCTTGCCAGAACTGCTTGAATGTTTAAAAACTTCACAACATTCGACAGTCGTTTACGGCAGTTGGGTGACACCAAAATTGATGGACCGACATAACTGCAAAACGCTGAGGTTGAGCCCGCACGCACTCGACCTCGAACAGGCGGCAGGCGAATGCGATCTGGGGATTCTCAATGCAACTCACGGAGCAACTTCCAAATTCCTACTCGCGGGAAAACCGTTATTGATGCTGCCGCATGTGCAGGAACAAGCGCTTACTGCCGACCGCGTTCAGCAGATGGGCGGCGGGCTATGCGCCGATCATCGCAACGGAAAATCCGTTGCCAACGCACTTGAGCGGTTGGTCGAAAATGGGAGCTTTGGACGAAACGCAAGCAAGTTTGCTTACCGTTACGACAGAAAATGCTTAGCCAAATCACGCCAAGCTGCGGTTGACCGGATACATGACATCGTCTCGTCATGATGCTGGTAACGATGTGGCTAGCGCGGAAAACGCTTTTGCTGAATTCCGATGGCCTGCGAAGAAGACCCGTGTTGTCCACGGCTGACCAGAGTGAGAGAAACCGGTAAGGGCGGCCAATATGGAAAGGGGGTTGCGAGATCGCGACATGGCAACAAGATCCGGCTTCTGCAATGCAGCCAGCAATTCTTCTATAGACCCAAATTTACTTGCTCTTGGTCATAACAATCAAGTGCCAAATGCCGAGAGGAACTCCCACCGCGAACCCAAGCAAGCTGATGAATTGGGTTCCCAATTGGTTGTCGAGCCACAATCCCGCCAAACCTGGTAGGACCATTTCCAGAGCGACGGTCGTGATCCTCGAAACCCAAATCATCCCTTCTGCCATCCAAGACAAGTCGAGGGGCAAAGTCCTTAGTTCTTGAACGACAAATAGAGCATCCCGGTCGTCTTCGTGACGGGTCAATACCAGCGTGTGGCTCCGCAACTCTTGCTCGTATTGACGAAGGTGATGTGCGATAACTGACTCGCTTTCGTCCTCGAACATCTCGGATATTCTGCCGACAAATACTTCTCGCTTCCCGGCCCTGAACGGAAGCTCGTTTAACTCTTGCCTGATGTGATCGATGTTAAGCATGAAACGAACCGAACTTCTTTCCTTCGTACGCGTAGTTGGACCAGCAATTGCATTTCGTATTGCGGCCAGTTGACGCCGGAAATGACAACACCTTCAAAATGCCCAAAAGAGTACGCTGCGGCCATCTCGGCATCAAGTGATGATTTGCTTTCGGCCAGCGCGACATTCAGATCGGAGACAATGAAATGTTTCATTCTGTTCTGTTACCTTCTGTCAGCGAAGTTTCCAGTACATACTGGGGCTCCACGCAGTGCTGGCTGTTGTTCGGCTAAAATCTCGCCGTCTTCTGATTTGACATCGTACCAGCGCTCGCTGTTTGATGTCTATCTTTCCATCAATACCTGGAAAGCTCCCCAGATCCAGTCACTCGCATGTGTCAGCGAGGCGCAGAGTCGAATTCCTCGCCGGCGCGTTTTGATGTTGCACATTTTGATCGCGGCAAGCGATTTCTGGCACCGCTACCAAAGAAAACCATTTGTTTCGAATGATCTCTGTTTTGGTGGAGGGCGAAGACCGCCTACAGAGAGATGCCCTTCACCGTGAGCCTCATCCCCAGAAAAACACGCTTGGGGACAGAACGCCGATGGCGCGGGGAAACGTAACTTCAGAACATTCGCGGGAGGCCGCATTCCACTTCGCCATATTGCCGTGGCATTTGAGTGTAGCTATAGATATTGTGTAGAATAAAAGGTGATTGTCTGCCCGTCGCCGTCTGAGGTATCCATGACGCCCTACATTCCATCTTACTTGTTGATCATGCTGTCGGTTGTCTTCGCGCTGACCGACTCGCCAACGGCTCTTGCGCAAGAGGGCGCCAAAGCCGCCGCTCCTGCCGTACCCGAGTGTCTCGCCGCGGACAATTTCTTCGCGGACGAAGTGTGGGCGAAGGTCGGTGAACAAACTTGCTTGAAGTGCCACAACATCAAAGGGGACGCGTCGGACAGCGAATTCTTGCTGCGATCCACCGCCGACAGTCGAGCTGAACGCAAAGCTGCGCTGCGGCACAACTGCGAGTCTTTCCGACGAGTCGCTTTAGCCAAGGATGGTGACAAGTCGTTGTTGCTTGCGAAGATCGCCGGTGGCCTCGATCACGGTGGTGGAGAAGTGCTCAAAGCCGACTCGACGGGCTATCAAATTCTCCAGCGATTCGTTAGACGCACCAGCGGTCAGGCTGATGTCGGGCCAGCAATTTCCGACTACGATGCCCCCCCTTTCTTTGACGGGATTGAAATGATCTCGCCGCCAAGATGGTTGCGGCGGGTGACGCTGTCTCTTGTCGGACGTCTGCCGACCAAAGATGAACAAGCGGCGTTTGAAAAGGATGGCCTGAAGGCGATGGATGACCTACTTGACCAGGTCATGTTGGAAGAGAATTTCTATCGGCGGCTGCGAGAAGCGTTCAACGATATTCTTCTGACCGAAGGCTACGACGGAAATGCCGAAACTGCTTTCAGCTATACGCACTTTCACAAGAGTCGCTTGTGGTATCAGAAACGCGACCCCAACAAAGATCGCGATAAAGAAGACAGACTGCCATACTCTCATCCCGAGATGATCGCTTACACTAAATTGGTTCGAGAG
>JBLHLE010000713.1:0-4732 GCA_047620805.1 Pirellulaceae bacterium | reverse complement strand
TCGCAAACGGCGGAAACGAGAGATACTAGTTGGCGCTTTAGAAGAGACATCCGTCGAGCCTCTCGACGCGGAGGGACCTGCGGAGAACCGTATGCTGCAAGCCGAACGCGCAACGCAGGTTCGCGAGGCCTTAATGGTATTGAGTGATGAGCATCGTACCGTCATAGTCTTACGCGAAATCGACGGCTGTGGTTACGCGGAAATTGCGGAGATACTGGATTTGCCTGTGGGAACGGTGAGGAGCCGTATTCACAGGGCGAGAGCTGAGATGCGGGAATACTTGCAAGATGATTTGGAAGACGGTCCTGCCTAATGGGAATCCAATAGCAGTCGTTTGAAAGTCGAGGATGACTGGCAAGCGGAAAGCTGGGAAGTGTTATGAACGAAGAATTCGACGAAGAATTTATCAGCGCGTATTTGGACGGCGAACTGTCCGCCGAGCAAGCTGCGCAGGTCGAGGAAGCGATCGCCAGCAATCTCGAATTACAGAAGTTCGTTGAACAGTCGCGGATGCTTGGTGACGACCTTCGCGCTCTACCGCGATTCGAGATGAGCGGAAGCGTTGCCGCTAGCGCAATCCGAGGCGCAGAGCGCAGCATGCTTAGCGAAGCGTCCGCGCGTCCCGCGAAAAACAACTTGCGATTTTGGTTGATCGGCATCTCCAGTGTCTGCGCAGCCGCACTTGTACTGATTGTCGCCTCCGTCAATTTTCTTTCCTCCGATTCTTTGTCCTCAGTCGCGTTGAACCAAAACCAAGCGAATAAAAGCGCTGCCGCAGATTCTGAAGAAGCAAGTGCTGCCGACGGTATTGCAACACAGGAAGGGCTGCAGGGGAATGACCCGTCAGCGCCGACCGAGCCAAAACTAAAGCAGCAACGCAACAACGGCGATTTTGCAGACGCCCAGGGCACCAAGCCACAACTGCCCAGTGAGTTTGATCTCGTGGCCAAAATGACACGGCAACAAAAAGGAGCCGCCGCACCGAGTAGTCTACGTCCGATGAAACGCGATCGAGCCAACCTTGATCCGAATAATCCGGTTCCCAATCCTGCCGATCCCGAAGCGGCAACTGCTGACCTCGCCGCACTTCCTCTTGTCGAAGCTGAGGCGCCAATGCCTTCCGCTCCGCAGGTCGCCGGGCCCGCACAAGTCGCCGTGCCCGCACAAGTCGCCGTGCCCGCACAGCCGGCCGAAGATGCAGACTTACTCGGAGATGTCGCGGATGGCAACGTCGCGCAGTTGACTGCGCGGCTAAAGATTGGCCCAGAGCAACTCCGCAGTAAACTTGCCTCCAATGAAGGTACTAAAGATTTAGTGTTGAAAATGGTCAAGTCAAACGCGTCGGCGCGAACGGGAGACCGCGAAAACAAAGCGACGATTGAGGTAACTCAAAACCAATTGGTGGCAATCCGCAAACTGCTGGCCAATGAAGTAATTACATGGCAGCAGTCACCGTTGTTGGCCAACCGAACGCCGCAGCCCGATCAACAAGCAGATCCGCCACGCGACGTGCCGAAGATTCCGGCGCCAGCGGAAAGTAACGGAGGTAGCAAACCACCCGTTCCCAGTGCCAATGGAATCCCCAAGCCTCTGAATGAGAACAATAAGGTCCCAAAGACCGCCCCACCGATTTCCGAAGGCATTGATGCCGACGCTTTAATTCCACGGAAAGCTGACTCGGTTCAAATCTACTTTGTGTTCGACGCTCCGCGGCCTGGTGCGCCGGGGGTTAATGCTGCCGATGCAAACGCCGCCGAAGCGCCTGCCGACAGTGATAAATAAGAAGTCGGCAGCTGAGTCGTCTCCTGTGCTCTAAATTGCTCCGCTTGTTGCCGGCCAACTACGGCGACTTCTAAGACTCCAGCCGCGATCGGTGTGTGGCCGAATGAGACGATGGGCGATACACTATTGCTTAGTTAATCGACCAGCTTCATTCATCTGAATAAGGACGACACCGATGTCGGACGTAAAAGTAAACATCCGTGATAACGGACCGTTGTTAGTAGAAGGAACATTCAAAATTGTAGATGCCGATGGGAACGAGTACTCCACCGGGGACAAGCCAGCTATCGCATTGTGTCGATGTGGCGCATCAAAGAACCGACCTTTCTGTGACGGAGCCCATCGCGATTGTGGTTTCGACGCCGTCGATCGCGCTCCACAGGAGTAACTCCTTTTGCTATTTATGCGGTGACACACAAAAAAGAGGACGCGATTAGCGCGTCCTCTTTTGGTTTTGGATTGTATAATTCTGATTCGCTTCGTTGTTCTCGTTCGTTTGTTTTAGAACGAAGGATCGTCAGCGGCGGGAGCCATGCAGAGTTCTTTAAGTGCATCGAGGCTGGCGAGGACGTCGTCGCGGGAGATTTCACCCCATTTCTCACCTTTGTGTCGCAGAATCGCCAACTTGAACGAATCAAAGGCTTCGTTCAGGTCATCGGGTAGTTCGGGCAGGTTTTCAAACGGTCGCACGAAAGAGATCTTAGCCGTTTCGTCGTCTGTATAAATCGCAGCGCCGGAATCGCCTAATCCGGAGCTGTCTTCATCGCCGAAATCTGGACCTTCTGGAATCGGCTTTCCGCTGGGGTCCGTGGGCGATTGATTGAGTGCGGGTTCGTAATCTTCGTCGACATCACTGACAATGATATCTTCGTCTTTGGGTTTGAGTTCGGGAGGCGCTCCGAGTGTTTCCCAGCGGGTCTTCCGCATTTGCGAGACAGACCAAGATGACTGAGTAGCACCTTCCAACCACATTTCGGCGTCTTCCCAGTCGATAGCAGCTTGGAAGTGACTCCAGTAGAGGCCTTTGTACTTCTTCATAACGTCGCCGAATCGAACGTGAACGCGTCGCAGTCGGCCGACGTGCTGTCCGGTTATTCCACCGACTCGACGAGCCCAAGCTTCGTCTGAGTATTCGGCGGGATGAGCATTACACTTGATCAGATCCTCGCGCCAATCGGCGACGATTCGGCCCTTCTCCCAGTTGGTCGTACTGACCAGATTAATCCAACGCCCGATGTGGGGTGCTGAAAAACCATCGGCAGCATCGGTGTCTTCCGAACTGGGTTGTTGGCTGGCAAGTGGCACTTGGCCGAATTGTTCTTCCGTTTCAATGGATTGGTCGTCCATGCGTCGTCGTCCCCAATGATCTAGGTTGTCACACTCTAAAGAGGCGCGGAGCGAGTGATCTTCGCGAATCCGCCCTGTGAAGTTCAAAACTGTGAATTTCAAAACTGTGAATTTCGACAGGGCAATCAAGTTAACATCCCTTCCGAATTGGTGAAGAGGCGCGGCCAGAGATCACCGAAATACCGAGGTATTCGCCGATTTTCGACGCGGTTATTCGGCCTACGCAGTTGGGGAAAACTTGTCGATGGCGGCTTTTCAACGGCACTTTTTGGCGGTCGACAGATCGCTGTGATTAGTTCGACTCGAACCGTCGAATCGTCAATGGTTGCCCATGGAGATCGGCGCCTCCGTCACAACCGCTTTAATCGCTCGTCTATCGAGCGGCTGTTGGAGTAGCCGCAGTGCGACGTCGTCCGCCGAACGTGTTTGTGACCTACATTTTAGGGCCTCTACTCGCCCCACTAAATGCTCCTTGTTCCCGGTAAACATTCATGACCACCGTCACGGCCAACTCGGAAATCCTCGATCAGCTCGTTAATCGTGCAGCGAGTCTGTACACGTTGCCGGCCGTTGCACTCGACGTGCTTGACCTGACGAACCAAGAAAGCGTAAATGCCGCCGCTCTGACCAGTTGCATCGAGCGGGATCCGGCGTTGACGGGGAAAATCCTGCGAGTAGTCAACAGTTCCCTGTTCGGGTTGCCCCGTCAAATCGGTGACCTCAATCATGCGTTGGCGATGCTGGGTGCGAAACCATTGCGGTTGTTGGTGCTAGGGATGAGTTTGCCCGACAACTTGTTTGCAGACGTCTCGTTAGAAACGCTCAACGACTATTGGAAACACGCAATTGTCAAAGCGATCGCGTGCCGCGAAATCGCGGAATCGTGGTGGGGTGAGTCGGGAGATGAACCTTTTACTGCCGGGCTGTTGCAAGATATCGGTCAGTTGGTTTTGATTCAGCAGCTGGGCGACACATACACCAACTTCTTGGTTGGTGTAGCGGGGTCGACGATCGATTTGCGATCACTCGAATGCACGGCACTTGGTTTCGACCACGTGGCATTGAGTGCAAAGCTGCTCGACAATTGGGGCTTGCCGCACGCTATGGTAAACGCCATTAGAGTGTCGCATGACGCGCATCAAATTCAGCGTCTTCCCAACGAGTCGATGGCGTTGGCTCAGATCCTGCATCTCGCCGAACTAACGTCGTGTTTGCTGACGCGATCCGATTCGTCAGTTCAGTTGCAGCAATTGCTTGATACGAGCCGACAATATCGACGTCAGATTTCGAAAACCGAGGTCGAGGACTTAGTCGCAAAACTGAGTGATAACGTAGCCCCCTTTGCGGAGGCGTTGGCATTGAGTCTTACGTTTCAGGACGATTACCAGCATGTGTTGCAAAAGGCTTACGCTCAATTGACCGACGCTGCGGAACAGGCGGCTGGTCAATTGATTCAAGAGAATTCCGCTCAGCTACAACGATACCAGCTGGAGTTTTCGAACGCGTTCCAAACTGTCCGCAGTGACGGAGCGGATTCGGAGCGAGCGGTTGCCGATTCTTCAGCTGCCGATTCTTCAGCTGCCGGTTCGGTAGACAAGGACGC
>JBLHLE010000712.1:0-4735 GCA_047620805.1 Pirellulaceae bacterium | reverse complement strand
GGCACGGTTCACGGGCGACGTACTTCAATCACGCTCGTAAACTCAAAACCGCGGGTAAGGGGTCTCTCCCCAAACTGCCGCTTCCCAATAGCGATAATCTAGAGCGATAATCTAGAGCGACGAGCCGCCTAATAGAGGCGATTGGAAATCGGTTAGGTTTTTAGACTGCGTCTTCTCTCAGGCATCCGAATCGCGATCGTCGCAAGCGAACGTAACCCCCTTTATCGGACGAACAAAAAAGCCTGTTTCCAATCACTTGTACGCTTAAATTAGTACCGTCGACTGGCTACATTTTGCATGGGACCAGAGCAGTCGGTTGGTACAGGCCAGGCTGGTCACTTCACTCGCGTAAATGTTCTGGCACCCTAATCGGCCCGGCGTTTACTTTTTCTCGCTCGACGCGAATTCTTTCCCCGCAGTCATGGGTGCGAGATTAGGTTGGGGTCTCCCGTATTTCAGCGCCCGCATGTCACTGGAAAATCAAGGCGATGAGACGCTGTTCACGTCAAAGCGAAACAGCGCTGCTAGCCATCGCGTCAGGTACCGCATCAGAAAACCATTGGGCCCCTCGGAGCCGGGAACACTGGAACATTTTCTCCTGGAACGATACCTACTCTTCACCGAGCGCAAGGGTCGAGTAACAAGTGGACAGGTCTATCACACGCCTTATCCAGCCAGAAGCGCCGAGCTCATCGAATGCGACGACACCATGGCAGCCGCTGCCGGCCTGCAAGTAGGACC
The DNA here is from genome assembly GCA_047620805.1 of Pirellulaceae bacterium. GTDB lineage: Bacteria > Planctomycetota > Planctomycetia > Pirellulales > Pirellulaceae > JBLHLE01. Next base: position 3,994 of record JBLHLE010000712.1, on the reverse strand, counting down.
GACCCCTCAACACGTCCACTACTCGGATGGTGTGGACGTCGAGTTGTTTGGCTTGCAAACAATATAGTGTTTCGGAGAAGAATCAACTCACTTCAATGGAGAACAAATCAGTGAGGGCCTCCGAATGCCGCGTTAGAAGTGAAAACCGCGAAATTGACCTGCGACCCATTTTGCGTTTAGTCACAACACCCTCTGATTGAAAGAACGCGGTCAGATAAACCGTTACGATTATGCGGTAGATCAATCTATTCTCGACCTTCCCGAAAGATTGCAACTAACTTACTCAGAGGGCTCTTGAATTCCGATCTAATCGTACTAATCTTCATCTCGACATCTCCATCGAACTGACTGCTCAAATTCAACCGATTCAATGGAACAAAAACAACCAAAATCAGGAACACCAATTTGCCGTCAAAAACGCCGATTTTGAGCAGTCCAGGTCGGAAGCATATAATGTGGTGGTCTGGCGGGTTTAGTGAAGCCTGCCTTGGCGTTTGGCGTCTACGCGAAACGACGATTAGTCGCCTTGACTATATTGCTAGATCGCGGGCGAATATGCTCCCGACCCTTTTGGCACCTCCGCTGCCTACAGCATCGACGGACTTGGGTTTTCAAACTCGGTATTGAGCATGAATTCACGAAGGGTGTCGCTCGGCTGATCGAATTCCGAAGGGGCGAGCAAGACAAGGCTTACGATATCAGATTGGGTAGAAGGCGGCAGCTTGTCGATGACCGGTTCAACGATCTGATCTCGCTCGTCGCGAGGTATAGACTCGAATCGTTTATCAATCACTCGCACACGCAGCGAAGCCGAGTTGTACCGATACGCATCCACCCTTTCGAAGCCCGCTCCGCGCAGTAGGCCTTCGACCATGCGGGATTCATCGGTTCGCTTCTTTTCCCATTTGGATACTTGGTTTGCTGTCATGATAGTTGACCTTTCACCCAATCACGAATTTCCACGCAGGTTCGCAGGAGCCCCCGCGTTTCGCTTCGAATACGCCGCCCTGTTTCGTAACGTAAGTCAGTGGTCCAATCAAAACGCCGCATTCTTTTTGCCAACTCCGGGGTTAGGCGAACACCGAGACCTCGCAACTCCTGTAACAATGTTTCTGGTTTATGCATTGTAGCTCCGGACGAGATTCGTAGCAATTTGTCAGGCCGGTCTGCGGGATCAGTCTTTTCGAGAATCAATGCTTTGAGCGAACATTCGACTGCGTATCCGCCAACGTATTGAGCGTCGAGCGTGAGATCGGCGGCAAACAGCACTTCAGCAGCGTTGAGGCGTTGCTCAGCAATCTTCAGGAAGTCGCGGCTCGTTCGTGGCTGCATTGCTCTCGCAATTGTAAAGTCGAGGTTGGGTCTAGCGGCGAACTTTGAATTAATTCAGTCGCAAGAGTTAAAAGTATTATCTTCTCCCTCAGATAACGTATAGGTTTTATCCTCATGGCCCAAGCCGATTTAGGGGCGATTGGAGGGAGTGCTTATCGGGATTTCCAGGCAGCTACAGACGCGTTTCCAGCCATAGGATAACGCCTGTTGAGCATTCGCGAAACGTTGTTCCGTTGAGATCGATTTCTCTCAGTGCTTTTCTTTGAGGTGCTGGCAACGTTTGGGGGATGAAGGGCTTCGCCTGGTCGGTTCATTTTCGCTCGGCTGCGTGTTTCCCAGGTTCTCGTGAGAAAGGCGGTAAGTCCGACACATTGAATCATCGGAACAATCGACTTTTGTATTTGCGATAAGCACATCGCTGGTCCGACTACACAGGATTCTGGTAGTTTTGTAACCGGGTGATTTCATTTCGAGTCCCTTCGTGGTCAGGGCGGGAATAATCGCCATATTTGTCTCCAGAGCCATTTGGATTTGTAACTCCAAAAGCCTGAATGCCGAATGCGCTAAATCCGGTCGGCGTGACGTGCTGCAGGAACATATCGAGAAATTGACCAAGCAATCTCCCGACCCTTTTAGCTCCTTCCCCCCGAAGTCAAATCCTTAATGGTTCGTTGGCGATTTGACAGGGCGTCCTATTTGACACTGGCAAACTGCTCCCGTAGGACGGCCTTCAGTTCGTCGAGATCATTCTCGTTGAAACCAGATTTTGAGTAAACAATCCGGCCCTCTGGTGACACAACTAGAGTGCGTGGAATCGATTCTTTTGCGAAGAGCGAATAAACCGCGCGATCGGGATCGGCAGCAATCGGAAATGAGAAGTCGTTCTTGTCGCGGTACTCCCGTACAGATTCTGTGGTTTCCTCGCGGCCGATGATCAACACGCGAAAGTGTTCATTACTTTTGTTGGCTACCCAGATTCGCTCAAGATGAGGCAGCTCGATTTGGCACGGTCCACACCACGTCGCAAAGAAGTTGATAAGAATCACTTTACCGCCCACCGGCAGCGAGAAGTCGTCGCCGTCGGCAGTTGTCAGTGAAAACTGCGGAGCGGAATCACCAACCTGCAGTACCGACGTCTCGGCGAGATTTTCGGCCGTCGCAGCATTGATCTCTGCCATTTGTTGGCGGCCAAGAGCAGGTAGAAAGATGAAAAAGAGAACGGAGTACTGGATGCCAGCGACAAACGGGATAGCGACTAGCGCCAAGATCAACCGGACGATATGCCGCCGACGCTTCGGAGTCTTCCAGCGGACCAACATGAAGACGAACGAGTAGAGAGCGACACCAAGTGCAATCAGCACAGCGGCACCAAGAATCATCGTCATCGTATTGTAAGCGAATACACTCATGATTTGAGTCAGTTAACTGCCGAACGTCATGGAGCTTCAGTTCAACTTATGCAAGTGAAAATGAAACTTGCCGAGTTTTCCGCCGTAGTTGCCGGCCGTTATGCGCACAATCCCTTCGCCGACGGCGGCGTTGAGGCTGGCGGTCATCGCTTTCGCTACGGCTTCTTCGCTGACTCCGTCGATGACGATTTCGTACGCGCACTGAGCATCCTCGTGCAATTTCGATTTCACACGTCCGCGCAGGGAGGGGCAGTGAGCGTCGGAGGTCGAGGCCGGCAGGGCTTTGTAGATCGAGCCGACTTTACTTCCGCTCCGCGCTACTCCGCCGGGAAACGGGGCTATTACCCCTTCCATTTCCGCAATGGCCTCTGCTCCTCGTCGAGCAGCCGCCAGAGCCGATTGACGATTGTTCCCTTGCAAGATGATGTTTCCACCCGCGACTCCTTGCTCAACGCCCAAGCTTTCGGCGGCGAGGAACTCGCCATCCATGACCGGGATCCGCCAGAATCGTTTGCCGCCAACTTGCTTACTTTTTTGAAATCCGTCACCGAAGAAACGGATTTGCTTACCCAAGGGACAGCGGCGTTCCGCAGCGGGAAGACCGTCGTAAACAGCCGTTGAAGGGCACGTCATGACACATTGACCGACCCGATTTGGGATGGCTTTGACGAGAGCATCCGTAGAAAAACCAAAAATCAAGATCGAAACCCCTACTCGGCCATCGGGAGTCTCGTCGGCGCCAAGCCAGCGTTCGACACCCGTTTCGGCGTCGCAAGCAATGACTGATGAGCTGTACCCGGTTGCTTCGCGGACGGCAGCATCCAGCCAATAGCGGTCGTCCGCCGTGACTATCATGCGGCAGTATCGCATTCCGAAGGCTTCGGCAAATGTGTCTTCGATTTCTGTTTCGCCGATTATCACAACATATTCCTGGGCAAATAGTTAGGAACAATATTTCAGTTTTATCGCAACGTTTTGATAATTCGTGGGGAGTTACCAAGGAAGCTCGACCGCGAGATTTAGCGCGTTTGCGAATTTTCTAGCATCACGGTATAGGCTGCGTCAAGAAGATGCGAATCCGACGGAAATTGGCCGCAGCCAGTTGGAAGTACCTATCAACGCATGTTAACCCCACTTGTTAACTCGGTTTTATGATGACTGCGCAACGAGTCGTTGCCAAGTCGCCATCTCCGGAAAGAGATTGATATGGTTGCGAGAACTGGGATCGACGACGATAATAGCCTGAAACCTGT
>JBLHLE010000711.1:0-4741 GCA_047620805.1 Pirellulaceae bacterium | reverse complement strand
TGGCAACATTCACATCGCGCCCAGTCGTTGGGGTCCGCGACAAGACGCCGCCTTCCTCGGTCCCAAACATGCCTCGCTAGTTCTCAGTGGTGGACGCCCTCCGGTCAACGTCGATCACCCGGAACTATTCAACGAGCAGGCGGACAGCGATCGCTATCGACTGCGAAAACTTAACGATCTGCGTTTCTCCCAGCGGCGACGTACTGCTTACACGGAAGCGTACCAATCATCGTACGATCAGGCAGCTCAACTTATTCACCAGAAAGAATCGTTCGACGTTACCAAAGAATCTGAGAAGGATCAGCAACGCTACGGCACGCATGACTTCGGTCGCCATTGCCTGTTAGCTCGACGCCTTCTCGAGAAGGGAGTTACTTGCATTCAAGTAACGCACAACAACTACGATTCGCACATGGAAAACTTCAACTTCCATCTCGAGCAACTCGGTGAGTTTGATCGGCCGTTTGCGACGTTGATGAATGACCTCAGCGAACGCGGTATGCTCGACTCAACACTAGTCATGTTAATCACCGAATTCGGGCGAACCCCCGAAATCCGGCCAGACAATGGTCGCGATCACTGGCCGCCGAACTGGTCGGTGGTACTGGGCGGGTGTGGAATTCAAGTTGGTGGAGCCCTGGGTGCGACTAATAAGAATGGCACCGAGATCGTCGACCGTCCCGTCCATGTCGGCGAGATGTTTCATACATACATGCAGGCCGTCGGCTTGGACCCCACGGGTACTCACGCGATCAGTGGCAACGAGGTCCCTATCGGTGGTCCGGAACGATCGGCCGTTAGCGAACTGCTGATATAGCGAACTGCTGATATAGCGAACGGATCGCAGAGAGTGCTGTTCGCAGCGCGAAGGATGACGACGATGCCCGACGAAAAAACTGAGGATCTCAAAGGCGACGCCCAACCGGCATTCGTGCCCAAGGCGGGTGGTGCCGATCCGTTCGCGACACGATTGATCGCCGAGTTGAAACACGACCGCGGGATCCTTACATGCCGTTATGACGCCGCAGGCCGATTCCTCTTCGCTGGTGCTCGCGACTACCTACTCCATCGCTGGGACCTGTCGCAAAAACCCGTCGTCGTCCCGCCGGCCGATCCGAAAACGAAACCGAAAGTCCCACCCATTCCAGTCGCTCCCGCGGAGTCGCAAACTGAGGGCGCTGGACATGAAAGCTGGATCAGTAGCCTTGCTTTGTTCAACGACAATGATCGACTGGTCAGCGGCGACTTTGTCGGTCGGCTCATCGTTTGGTCGAATCGAACGAGCCAGCCCAAGCCGCAATTCTCCTTCGAGGCCCACGAAGGTTCGATCCGAAAAGTCGCGCTCAGCCCCGACCAAAAGCTTGTCGCAACTGCCGGAAACGACGGAGCCGTTCGAGTCTGGCACGCGGACGCTGAAAAGAAATTGCGACACGAGTTATTGGGGCATGGCTGCCACGTCTACCAGGTTGCCTTTCACCCCGACGGTAAGAGTCTCATTTCGGCCGACCTCAAAGGGATTATAAAACACTGGAATGTCGAAGACGGCAAACTGATACGTGAAATCGATGCCAGTCCACTCTACACCTATAGCGAAAAGTATCAAGTCGATGTCGGCGGCATCCGCGGAATGACTTTCAGTTCCGACGGCGGACAACTCGCCTGCGCTGGCGCGACAGGCGATAAGGGGATCGCCCATAGCGGCAACGCTCGAGTGCTGCTGTTTGACTGGGACACAGGTCAAATGCTCCAGGAACTCAAGCCCGAAAAAGTGGAAGTCTGTACGGCATGGGGAGTGGAATTCCACCCGGACGGCTTCATTGTCGCTTCGGGAGGCAGCCGTACTGGAGGGTTCCTGTGGTTCTGGACGCCAACGGACGAAGTTGCCTTCCACATGGTCAAGTTCCAACAACGCGCTCCGGGTTTCGATCTGGCAATCGCACCCGATAAAAAAACACTGGCCGTCGCCAACCACGATGGCGCCGTGCGACTCTACGAAATGGCCAAAGAAGAACCGGTCAGCGAAGCAACGAGCTCAAGCGCATTCTCGAGTCAAAATGATGTCCGCAAGTTTTAATCCAGCGGCCGCTTGACTCTCTCATCATCTTTACGTCCCCCACTCTTTTCAGCTTCTGCTTGCCGGCGCGATTCGCGTTTTCTTGCTCTCGCCCTTACCGTGATGTTTGTCTTGCAAGAATACGATTACAATCAGTGTCTCTGAACACCTTCCCTTTGTCTTTACGCAAGTTTTGAGGGTTTAACTGTCATCTAACAAGTGGTTAACTTTCTTCGGCATTCTTCTTCGGCATTCTTCTTCGGCTAAAAACGAACGAACGAACGAAAAAACTTGGGTAAAGACAAGCACCTTCCCCTCTCCACAGATATCGAAAACTATGTCAAAGACTTTTGCACTCGGCGGTGAACGCCATGTGAATCGGATTGGATTCGGGACAATGCGTCTAACGGGCCAGCCTGGGAATTACGGTCCCTATGCAGACTGGGAGAACGGCAAGGCCCTGCTGAAACACGCCGTCGAATTGGGAGTGCAATTCTTTGATTCAGCGTTTGCTTACGGGCCACAATGGTCCGACAAGATTATCGGGGACGCGCTGCATCCCTACCCCGCTGACGTTTTGATTGCGACGAAGGGGGGTGTCGATAAACCGGCTCCGGGAAAGATCGTCGTGGATGGCTCCCCGCAGACTCTCCGAAATCAGCTCGACCTTGCCCTTGCAAATTTGAAAGTCGATTGCGTCGATCTGTTCCAGTTGCACCGTATCGATCCGAACGTGCCGCTCGAAGATTCAGTCGGAGCGCTCGCCGCAGCGCGGGAAGCGGGCAAGATCCGCTTCATTGGGCTATCCAACGTCAATCGAGAAGAGCTCGACCAAGCAATGTCGGTGACGACAATCGCGGCCGTGCAAAACCGGTACAATCAGGCCGAAAGAGACGATGACGAGCTGGTCGACTACACCAACGAGCAAGGTATCGCTTACCTTCCCTGGGGACCACTGGGAGCTCAGCCATGGGAACCTGGGGCTCTCCTACCCGCTCGCGCTGCGTTGGCCTGGTTGCTCGCTCGTTCGCCGAACATCATTGTCATTCCCGGCACCACCTCGCGCACACACTTGGAAGAAAATCTTACTGCCTGGGAAGCAATTGACGACGGTTAAGTCTTCCTCGCATCGACTCGTTTGAAATTACGAACGACACCTGACAAACGACCATCATCTAGCACAAACCATATTCAGAAACATAGAGGAATAAAATGAAGACACGACAGTTTGGAAACACAGGCAAATCGCTCTCGGAAATTGGACTTGGCTGCTGGCAACTCGGTGGCGATTGGGGACACGTGGACGATGACAAGGCATTTGAGATCCTGCAAACAGCAGTTCAGCACCACGTCACTTTCATCGACACCGCCGATGTCTACGGTGGCGGGCGATCGGAAGAGTTGATTGGAAAGTTCATCAAGCAGCGGCGGGAAGACCTGTTCATCGCCACCAAAGTCGGGCGTTTCAACTACCCCGGCCCCTACACAGCAGAACTGCTCAAACAACACATCACCGATTCTCTCAATCGACTTGGCGTGGACGCACTCGATCTCGTCCAACTCCACTGTATCCCGACCGAAGTAATGGCAGCAGGCGAAGTGTTCGATTGGCTCCGCGACTTGAAACAAGAGGGACTGATTAAACATTTTGGAGCCAGCGTCGAGTCGATGGAAGAAGGGCTATTGGTCCTGGACCAGGAGGATCTGACGTCTCTGCAAATCATCTTTAACATCTTCCGCCAAAAGCCAATTCACACGTTGCTCGATAAAGCCAAGCATAAGAACGTCGGTATCATCGCCCGACTACCTTTGGCCAGTGGATTGTTGACTGGAAAATTCTCGACCGATACTTCGTTCGACGAAAGCGACCACCGCAATTACAACAAAGACGGCGACGCGTTCAACGTCGGTGAAACATTCGCAGGCCTGCAGTTCGCAACAGGTGTTGCGTTAGCGGATAGAATCAAACCAATGGTGCCTGACACCATGACGATGGCTCAGTTTTCACAGCGGTGGATCCTCGACCACGAGGCGGTTTCGACCGTCATCACGGGTGCGTCGAGTCCCACTCAAGTTGCCGACAACACTGCCGTTTCCGAAATTTCACCACTGCCGCAAGAAACTCACGAACAGTTGGCCGAGCTCTATACAACAGCGATACACGACCACATCCGTGGAACGTATTAACGGCTTCGCGTTGAGCATCAAGTACACTGTAGGAGAATACGATGAACCAAGATTTCGCTGACCGGGCCGCGTTGATTACTGGATCCGGAAATGGCATCGGGCGGGCGGTTGCAATCCTGCTCGCAGCGCGAGGTGCATTCGTTGGAGTTCACTATCGGTCGAGTCAATCTTCAGCGGAGCAGACACTGCAGGAGATCGAAGCCGCGGGCGGAAAGGGCGTGCTAGTGAGAGGGGACATCGCCAACGAGGAAGAGGCGAATGCGATTGTCGACACATTTGTCGCAGCAGCCGGTCGTCTCGACGTACTGGTAAATAATGCTGGCGAGCCGATTGATCGCTCATCAATTGAAGATTGCACGACAGAGCTTTGGCGGCAGGTTATCGACACGAACTTGACTGGCACTTTCTTCGTAACCCGGCGAGCGATTCCTCATTTGCGTGCCAGCGGCAACGGCGCGATCGTTAACAATCTTTCCCTTTCGGTTCAAACCGGTGGAGCCA
>JBLHLE010000710.1:0-4752 GCA_047620805.1 Pirellulaceae bacterium | reverse complement strand
TGCTCCTCCCGAAACACACTCTGCTCCGGAAGTGCGAAGGGCAGCGGATTCAGTGGATTAATCTCGAGTTGAACGCCGTCGTACTGAGGTCCCAGATAATTGGCTCGATGTCCCTCTTTCCCACCGCAGCAATCGGCGAGCGGCGTTCCCAGAACCACGAACTGCGGAAGATTCTCATTCAGTGATCCCAGGCCATAATGTACCCAAGAACCGATTGTCGGAAAAAATCCATCCGCTCGGTGACGCCCCGTATGGAATTGCAGTTGAGCGCCGTGGTTACTATCCTCGGTCCACATCGACCGTATCACTGAAATATCGTCAACACATTCGCCGATGTGTGGGAACCAGTCACTCACCTCGATGCCACTTTGTCCGCGCTTTTTAAATCCGACTTGCAACGGGAATATCGTCTTGCGGATTTGGCCGTTGGCGTCGGGAGCTACCACGCGTTCATTTTCCAAGTAGGGCGAACTCAGGACATCTTTAAACGGCGTATCGATGATTGCCTTACCAGCGTGCTTGGTTAGCTCTGGTTTTGGATCAAAGGTTTCCATGTGGCTGGCACCGCCTACCATGAACAGCCAAATCACATTCTTCGCCTTGGGGGCAAAATGTGGCAGTCCAGCGGGCGGACTCCAACCTGCCTCTCCGCGAACAACACCGTCTTGTCCGAGCAACGACCCCAGAGCCAAACCAGTGAACCCCATGCCAACATCCGAAAGAAACGTCCGTCGATTATTCATAGCCATCACCTAACCGTTACAAAATCGTTGTGGTTCATGATCACGTGAACCAAGTTCTCGCGACTTCGCATCACCGGATCTTCGGCAGGATTCACCTGACTCTTGGCTCCCCCGGTAAACTTCGACAACTTGTTCTTGTCCTTCAAAATGATCGCCTGCGATGCGAGGAATTTCGAGCATTCCGTCAACTCCAGATCGCTTGGCAAGCGCCCGAGCAACTGTTGAAAAACCAAACCGACAAAGGCCTCGGTCCCGCGATCCTCGTCGATGTCACTTTCCTTGGCGTGTATTTCCGCCCACAGTTTGTTAGCGAGCAAGCGCGATTGAGAAAACGACAACTGACTGTTACTCATCGCCAGTGCTTGTTGGGGAATTACACTTTCGCTACGGCGATAGCAATCGGTTTCGTTTGCGGCATCAAACAGCTCGAGGAACTTCATCTTCTTTTCGTAGGCGTGACGGAAATAGACACTGCGACGCCGACTGGCCTGTCCCTGCCGATGATCGATCGCAGGACCGCCCATCGATCCGTCGAGATTACCTGCGACGTGCAACATCGCGTCGCGAACGACCTCTGCTTCCAACCGTCGAGCATTCATCTTCCAGAGGAAAATATTATCCGCGTCAATTTTCTTATTCTGATCGTGTAACTGCGTCGACGAACTCATGGCGTACGAGCGAGACGTAACAATCAACTGATGAATGTGTTTCATGCTCCAATTGTTTTCCATTAACTCAACCGCCAGCCAATCGAGTAAATGCTGATGTAAAGGAGGGGGGCTTCGCAAGCCGAAGTCGAACGCGTTTCCGACCAATGGAGCCCCAAAGTGGCGAAGCCAAATATGGTTGACGGCAACGCGCGCGGTGAGCGGATTATCACGATTTGCTATCCAATTTGCGAAGGCCAATCGTCTTCCGGAACTCGTGCGGGGATATTCCGTTCCCAACGCCGCGTATTCTTTCGACGGTTTCTTAGCGGACTTCTCGGTCATTTTCAAAGCGGCCTGTTTCTTCTCCAAATCGTCCTTGGCCTTTTTCAGGGCATCGATCTCCTTTTTGCCATTCGAGTTATTCGCGGCTCGTTCCGCGTCAGCTACTACTTTAGTCGCATTGAGAAGTGCGACATTGGCGTCGACTACAGCTATTTGTCGCTTCAGCATACCGGCTGCGATCGCCAGCTCGTCGAACTTAACGACTCGCTCGCCGGCACTCGCATCCAAGCCGTACTTCGCCCGGTCGGCGGCAGTCCTGGCTGACAGCGATTTTTCCGACAATTGAGCTCGTTGCAACTTCAATTCGCCTAGACCAATTGCCTGTTGAGCGGCAACTACTTCAGCTTCCACATCCGAGCGAGTAACTACTGTCGGCTTCTTTACCAAAGGACTGGGATTAGCCGATTTAACGAGCTCCACATCGGCGGGCAGTTCGCAAATTTCAATCGAAATAAACTCGGCGGCACAATCAAACGCCCAGATGGCAAATTTACCCTCGACTCGCTCGTGCGGAGTTTCGTACGCTACCTGCAAGTTTCCATCGACCGACACGTTCATCAAGCGATCGCGGACGGCGACTTCGAGTTCATATTCGCCGCCTCGTTCAATGCCCAATTTAACCTTGCCATTAGCGGGATACGCATCGCTTCCGTTGACGGTGTGAGAAATCTGCACTTTGGGTTCGGGTGAATGAGCACTGAGGTAAACCGTCTGCATCGATTCCGTTGGAGGCTCCCCTCGACAATCGAAGCTCAGTCCGACGGAATGGTAGGTATTTCCACCGACGATTTTTAGTTTGAGCCGAGCGACAAAGTCACGAGGTTGATTCTGCTTCGTCCTCAGTTGATTGCGCGACAGATCGACCTTGGCCTGAACCAGCCGACCGTTTTCGTGCTTCCAGTCGCCCGCAGTACGATCCCACAATTCGTCGCGTTGCTTGCTGAAGTCATCGACGAGAAATTGTTTGCCCGAAGTTGGTTTCTCAACAGCCGCGACCGATTTCACCGTCGCTGCAGGCTCGGTATTGGGCTCGGCATGCGGGTCTTTGAAGTTGGCAAGTTCTTGCTTCTTGGCGACCAGCTGCTGTTCCGCCGCTGCCAACTGTTGCTCGGCCGTCTTGACTTCCTTGAGGGCCGCCTCTTGTCGTGTTTGTACCGAACTGTCGCTTAAGTAGGGGTAATAAGAATCCACGGGCAACTCCACCACTTCGACTTTCAAACGAGGCGCCAAAACTGCGGGCAAACCGGGCAGCAGTGCGTTGGCTTCCACCGGATGCTTTTCGTTTCCGCGCGCGAACAGGTAGGTTGGCGTTTTCAAGTCGGCGTCGTAGACGCGGGGGAGACCATCTTTAGTCAAGTCTTGCTCTGCACCCACTTGATCGGTTCTCGTTTTGTGCGGCTCAAAGATCGCCCGCATTTCGTAGTAGTTCGTCTGCGAAATCGGGTCGTACTTGTGATCGTGGCAACGGGCGCAATTGATCGTTGTGCCGAGGAAGGCTTTGGCCGTGTGTTCGACTGTGGCATCGAGCCACACGTTGCGATTAAACTTGTACCAATTGCGGGCCAAGAAGCCGGTAGCCGCCAGAACTTCGGGATCGTCAGGAGCGATCTCATCACCGGCCAACATCTGCAAAATCATTTGGTCGTAGGCCTTGTCCTCGTTTAACGAATTGATGATCCAATCTCGCCATCGCCAAATGTGTCGTTGACTATTTCGGATCTCGTTGCCATAACCCGACCAGTCGCTGTATCGCCACACGTCCATCCAGTGTCGCCCCCAACGCTCGCCATACTGAGGGCTCTCCAGCAAGCGTTCAACTACATTCTTCCTCGCGTCAGGGGACTCGTCGGCCAAGAACGAGTCGACCTCCGCACGAGTCGGCGGAAGTCCGACAAGGTCCAGATATACGCGGCGTATCCACGTGCGTTTGTTGGCGGGTTCCGCAGGCGTAAGCTTTAGCCCGACGCGTTTCGCGGCCAGGAAGGCATCGATTGGGTTACTCGACCATTCGACGGAATCCACTTCTGGAACCTCCGTCTTTACCGGATTCTGATAAGCCCAATGCGAGCGCGGATCTGCAGGAACGGGTTCATCGTCGGGCCCTGCGGCACCAGAATCGATCCAGCGTTTAAGTAACGCGACGTCTTCTGGGCTTAAAGCCTCTCCTTCACCTTCGGGAGGCATGCGTTCTGCGCCGTTGGCATTAACGCGTCGGATCAGCAAACTTTCACTCGACCTGTTCGCGACAATGACAGCGCCGCTTTCGCCGCCGCGAAGTGCCAGACTGCGGGTATCCAATCGCAGTTCCGATTCCTGCTTCAAAGCGCCGTGACACGCAGAACAGCTTTTCGCTAACAGGGGCTTAATGTCTTTCTCGTAGTCCGCAGCCTGAGCAGATTTTTCACCGTTTTCAGCGTCGGCTTCAGTGTCGGCCGCAGAAAGAATTCCAGCGGCAATTAGAATGACGCCGCTGACGACGGCCGCCACCAGAACGCAACAGCTCAAAACGACACGCCGGGCGGGCTGCGAATAGGCGCTGGTTCTTACAGCCAACTTCATGTCTTCACCTAACTGCTGAAAGCGTACGAATGACTTCAATTCATTAACGTATCAATATACCACGATTCGATCACGAATTGGCCACTGAAAATGAATACAGCCTTCCTCGGAAAACCGAGAGAGGCTGCTAAAAGCGTAGGAACAGAGTGGAATTCTATGGCTGATCGAGAATTACTTTTCCGCGAGTAGCTTTAGGATCGTCTCAGACGGAACTGCATACGATTTGATTCTTCCCGCTCGAGCGATATTGATTCCCAATACATCGCCGTCAAGATCGACCAATGGACCGCCGCAATCATTGGGGTCGATTGGGCAATCGTGTTGGATCGCCATTCTGAAACCAGTCCGACGGGTGCTCAGAGGTCCACCGAGTTCGTTCATTCGTCCCTGTCGTCCGGGCATATTTGCCAGAGCCCGACGGTCCCCCAGTTCAACGGTCACATCGACATCATCATCGC
>JBLHLE010000709.1:0-4755 GCA_047620805.1 Pirellulaceae bacterium | reverse complement strand
CGATCACAAGTACCTCGCCACTCGTCTGCAAGATCGGATTCGGTCCATTTCCAGTGGCAAACGCTTTAAAACGCGAGGCTTCAACTGGCTTGGACCAGAAGAAGACAACGGCGGCACGAAAGAGCCACAACCAAAAGAGCCTGCCAAACCGGATACGCCCTCATTGAAAGAGCCCGCGGCAGCTACGGGTTAGTTTATTAACCCCTACCCCGCCGACCGAACTTACAAATCATTTAAGACCTTAGATTGTAAATCTGTCCATGCCGGAATCCAAGCCGCATATCGCACCTCAAAAAGCGACGTCCTGGACGCCGCCGTCTAGCGATGCGGTGTTCTATTGGTGTCTGAGTATCCTCGGTGGATTCTACATTTTGCTGATTGTGTCAATGTTGGCAGCCGATGTCTTTTTTGTCTCGTCAAACCTCTCAGAAAGCTACGAGGTGCTGGTCAGCAAAGAAGTCATGTACGCCACGTGGCTCAGCCTGCTGTCGTGTTGCGTGACGACGGTATTGTCTTTGTGGGTCGCCATTCCGTTGGGATACCTGCTGTCGCGGATCGAGTTCCGTGGGAAAGTGTTGTTGGATACGATTCTTGATATCCCCATCTTTCTGCCTCCGCTGGTGGTTGGTCTGAGCCTGCTGGTGCTATTTCGGCAAACGCCGTTGCGCTATATCGACGACAATATCTTTCCCGTGACGTTGCATATACCCGCTGTCATTCTGGCGCAGTTCGCCGTCGCGTCCGCATTCGCTGTGCGGACATTGCGAGCGACATTCGACGAGATTTCACCACGCTGCGAACAAGTGGCGCTGACCTTGGGATGTAGTCGCTGGCAGGCGTTCTCAATGGTCGTCTTTCCGGACGCGCGGCGGGGCGTCCTGACCGCGGCGACGATGGCCTGGGCGCGGTCGTTGGGCGAGTTCGGGCCGCTGATGATTTTCGCCGGCTCGACAAGAATGAAAACGGAAGTGTTACCAGTGAGCGTTTACTTGGAGTTAAGCGCTGGACGTATCGAAGGGGCGGTCGGTATTTCCCTGTTGATGGTGTTCGTCGCTGTACTCGTGCTGGTCTTGATTCGTAGTTCAAGTAGTGGTGGTTCCAACAGTAAACAACGATTGTGGTAGGCAACGCGTGATTGAAGTCAACCAACTCCATGTTCGATCCGGACAATTTGAATTGACCGATATCACCTTTCAGGTGCCGCAGGGCGAATATGTTGCACTGATGGGCAAGACCGGATGTGGCAAGACGACGCTAGTAGAGGGCATCATGGGTTTGCGACGTGTCGCCAGCGGCACAATTCGTCTAAACGATGTCGACGTCACTCGTTTGAAGCCGGCACAGCGCGAAGTAGGCTTTGTACCGCAGGACGGTGCCTTGTTTCAATCGATGACCGTTTACGATCAAATTGCACTGGCACTGTACATTCGCAACTATTCTGCCGACGTGATCAGGTCGCGGGTCGACGAACTCGCCGGTTTACTGGAGATCAAACCATTGCTTAATCGTTACCCGCACGGGCTGAGTGGCGGTGAGCGGCAGCGAGTCGCGCTAGGTCGGGCGCTTTCTTTCTGGCCAAAAATACTCTGCTTGGACGAGCCGCTAAGTGCATTGGACAGCGAAACTCGAGAGCACATGTTCGAGTTGCTCAAAGAAGTACGGGCCCACACTGGCGTAACCGCACTTCACGTGACTCACAATCGCGACGAGGCCGAAGCACTTGCCGATCGAGTCTTGCGATTCGAGGGCGGTCGAATCGTTGAGTAGCGTTGAAAGGGCGTTGCCCGACTCACCAATTCCTTTTCGCGGGATTCCGTAGCAGTCTTCCGCCTACTGGCGACTCTCGTTCCTTTCGCCGACCACCATCTCGCGCCTCTGGGTTTGGCCGTGGCAATCCTCTTGATGGAAATCGGCGTTCAAAGCAAACACCGCAAGACGCAGTATGTCGCCTGGTCGATATTACCGCTGGTGGTGGCCATGGCCTATCCGTTTATGACGGGCCCTTACGCTTACGAGCAGATGTTGGCCGAAACTTCGGCGCTGATCGGCATGCCAGTCGTTCCAGTCCTTTCCTGTGTGACGCTGTTCAGTTTCCTCCACTGGCTGCGGCGGACAAGTGCTGCCGAGCCCGCATTGATTTTGTCGTTGTTGGTCCACATGATCCTGCCCGGTGCGGATTTTGCGCAGAACACAGAGATCGTTTTGAGCGGAGTTTCCGAGCAGGTGAAGTGGTGGCCATTGATCGCTGTGGGGGCGATTCAGTTGAGGGAATTTTTGCGGAATGTTGGTAGCCGGCGGTTCATCGCGATGGGCTTTAGTCTGACGGCCGTTTTGAGCGGGTTAGGGTATCGAGAGTTTGCGATTCTTGGTGGACCTGTCGCTTGGATCCAACCGCTGACATTGATAGTCGTGTTCGCGGCCTTCTTCTTCAATGACCAGTTCGCAAAACAGCTTCGAGTCGGAGTCCTGATTTGTACGTGGGGCATTTCGATTGCGGCTTTGCCCGTCTACCGACTGTTCGACGTCGAGCATATTTTGATGTTCGGTGTAACTGCAATTTGGTCCGGAGTGGCGCTCCTGTTCTGGTACGACTTTCGTGGACGAGTCTGGCTGTGGGCGGCGATTGCGATGACGACGGTCACGTCGGCAATCGGGCTCGACTCGAGCTACCGAGTGATCACCGATTCGGCTGGCAGCGGCGCGGCAAACGTAGTCGGCCTGGGAATAGTTTGCTTTTTGATCGGTGGAGCAATCTCAGCGCACAAGGCAGGAGCCCTGCAAATCCTCTATCGCCAGGTTGACCGTTGGTCCGTGACCCCGCCAAAACGAACATTATTTAGACGGTGACGCATAGTCGCCTTCGGCTCCGCCGAATAGCGTTCTCGCGCGGTCACCTCCACCAACGCTGCGCTGAGGAGGAAACGCGCAGCGCATTCTTGAAAACGAATTCGTTGCTAAACGACACGTTGGGGCCCCGAGTCTTGCCGAGTTGCGGCAAGTACCGTATAGCGATCTGCCTTCGACCGTTTGCGACCTCTTGATTGCGACGCCATTGCATGGACTCCGAGCCAATTCCGTATCACCTGCTGTTTGGCTTGAACGCCAGTATTCTCTATGCAGTCGCAGCGATGTTTATCAAGCGGACGTGTGATCTCAAGGTCGGACTTTGGACACTTACCTTCGCCGCAAATCTGACTACGGCTGTCGTCTTTTCGACGCTGTTAGGATTAGGTGGACCAGGCCAGCCCGCCGCGATGCTCTGGCAGCCCGCGCTGTCGGCGTGCTTTTTTATCATCGGTCAGGTGTTCGCTTTTCTGGCGATACAGCAAGGTGACGTCTCGATTGCCACTCCAATCTTTGGAACGAAAATCATCTTCGTGGCTTTGATTGTAACGCTGATGATTGACCAACCCGTGACTGGCATGCTCTGGCTATCAGCAATCATGGCGACGATCGCCGTCGCAATTCTGAATCGGGGTGGCAGCAAAGGGAATGCACGAAAGTTTTGGAGCACCGTCGTTTTTGCGTTGATCAGTTCCGTCAGTTTCAGCGCCTTTGACGTCAGTGTGCAAGTCTTCGCTCCGGCATGGGGTGCCGGAATTTATTTGCCAATCATGATGGGCATCGTCGGTGTCCTGTCTCTGGGGTTTCTAGCAAAGATGAGTCCGCTGAAAACAGCCGTGCCCAGACAAGCGGCTCCGTGGCTCGCAGCAGCAGCCTTCTTCATGTCGATGCAAGCCATCTCGATCGTCTACGGTCTGGCGTGCTACGGCGATGCCCCTCGAATGAATATTGTTTATGCCGCGCGAGGAATTTGGAGCATTTTACTGGTTTGGTTTGTTGGCCACTGGTTCCAAAACGTCGAGCGAAACCTCGGTGGGCGGGTTATGGCTTGGCGATTGGTCGGCTCTTTGCTGTTGACGGCAGCAATTGTCATGGCGTTGGTTGCGCAAGCTTGAGTCTCTGCTAGTCGCCCTTTTTAGTGGACGAAACTGGGTCCTTGTGAAACGCGTAAGTTGTGTCTCTAGAAGGTTTTCTTACTGCTCCGCATGATATTCTGCAGGCAGTTGCTATCGAATCGAAACAGTCGGTTTAATCTCTTAATCCTGCCACGCTCTCGCAGTCCGGTCAGCTGCAACTGATTGTGGTGACTCAGTTTGATTGCGTAAATTTTACCCACTCGTATTGGGGGTAAGTGAAAATGGGTGTTATATCAACGCATGTAGAACTTTGCTTGCAATCAATAGGCGTTGATGTGATAATCGCCGCAACGAAATAAGAACGCTAGTACGCACGATGCGTCCTACATTCCGCATGTCTGGAAAAGGAAAAACCATGCGTTTGACACCTACCGCGACCGCTCTCCTCGTCGCAACAATCACACTCCTACCAAGTTTTTCACAAGCACAAGACAAACCCACACCACCCGGTCTTGGCGATCCTGGAATACTCCAGTCCATCTCCATTGAGACCGGAAGACTCGCCGACGGCAAGTTTATTGTGTCAGGGCGAGACGCAACGCAGCAACTCGTTGTCTCTGGTCATTACGACAGTGGTCAGTTCCGCGACCTTTCCCGCGACGTGACGTATACGATCACGCCCGACGGAATCGCGGCGATTGATGGAACCGGTCACGTCACCCCTATCGCAGAGGGAACGGCCACCATTCAAGCTCGGACCAAAGACGGAAAAGATGCGAACCTGCAGTTGGAAGTGACCAACATCGTTGAGGACGTACAGGTAAATTTCGCCAAT
>JBLHLE010000708.1:0-4760 GCA_047620805.1 Pirellulaceae bacterium | reverse complement strand
CATCTGTCATCTGTCATCTGTCATCTGTCATCTGTCATCTGTCATCTGTCATCTGTCATTTTTGATATTTGATATTTGATATTTGAGGGGAATGGGGCAAGGTTCCTGTTTTAGGCGATGCTCCTACTTTGTGTTAAACGGTTCACTGGCCACTATCGCGTGGATCAGGGATTGAATTTGATAGTCGTTCTCTTTTAACTCGGCGACCAGCGAATCGACCAGGCTGTGATCTGGATAAGCGATGGGGCGACAGAGGGCATAGGTCAACATCTTGATACTCAGCGCGCGGGCAAACTTGTCCTTCTGGGACATCAGGCCAGCCTTGTATTGTTCGAGCGTTTCGAACTCGTGCCCGTTGGGGAACGTGCCGCTTACATTCAACACTGGGCCGTTGGATCCGCGAAACCCTTCACCGTTGAATCGGTCTCGCCAGGCACCGATCGCGTCGTAATTCTCCAGGGCCAAACCGTACGGATCCAGCTTCGCGTGGCAGGATGCACAGACTTCGTCGCGTCGATGCAGTTCGAGCCGCTGGCGAACTGTCAAATTCTTACCGGACGTGTTGGGCTGAATTTCACCGGCGTTCGGCGGTGGATTGTTTGGCGGATCGCCCATCAACTCCCGCAGCACCCACGTCCCGCGGCGCATCGGTAATGTCCGTGTGCCGTCGGCGAGATACGTCATCAGCCCGGCCATGCCCAAGACACCACCGCGATGGTGTTCCGGATCGATGGGCACTCGGCGGAACTCGGGCCCCTTGACCTTCGCGATACCGTAATGCCGCGCCAACCGTTCGTTGATTACCAGGAAGTCGCTGTCGATGAACGATGTGATCGGTAGGTTCTTATTTAGAACTTCGGCGAAGAATGCAAACGGCTCTTGTTGAGAAGCACTTTCCAGCGGCGGATCGTAATCCCGGTACTCGGCGGCCGGTTTAATTGAGCCGTAATCGCGCACCGATAGCCATTGTCCGGCAAAGTTCGTGACGAATTGCTGCGATTTTGGATCGGCGAGCATGCGTTGAACTTGCGCCGCGGCGATGGTCGGATCGCGCAGCTTGTCGGCGGACGCCAATTCCAATAGTTCATCGTCTGGCATCGTGCTCCAGAGAAAATACGACAATCGCGACGCCAGTTCAAAATCATTGAGCGGTCGCGGTTCCAATTGAACGCCCTGAGGTTCTTCGAGGAACAGAAACCCTGGCGAGCACAGTACTCGCTGTAAGCCGACTCGCATCGCGGCGTGGAATGAGAGCTTGCCGGTGGATTGCGCATCTTTGACGACCGCGACTATCGAGTCGATCTCCACGCTGGTGACAGGCCGCCGATAGGCGCGCGGCAAGAAGCGGGCAAACATCTCGCGAACGTAATCGTCGTCGGTTCGCTCGTCGCCGTCAAAGAACAGCGTCTTGTGACTGACTGGCGGCCATTCCGTTTGAATCGGACCTTCTATTTCGATCGACGCCAGCAACAGCCGCGGCAGCTTTTCGAGGTCCATCTCTGGGTTGTAGATGTTGGCCACGCCAGTCCAGGCATTTAGCTGCTTCTCGATCTCGCTACGTTCTTTCTTCAGCGCGTCGACCTCCGCCTGCGGAGCGCGGTTCGTCGCGGCTCGCTCCAGCAACCCACGCAGCCGGGTCCAGTTCGAGAAGACCTTCTTGTAGTCTGGCTCGGTAATCACTGCTTTCTCGGTGTGATTCCATAGCATGTTAAAGACCTGCGGGCCCTTTACTTCGCCATTCAACGGCCCGCGCAGGAACAACATCGCTTCGGTCACGCCGGAGGGATCGAGCTTCACTTCCTGCTCGACTTGAATCGGTGAATTCAGCGCGTATCGCAATTTGAAAGCGTTCGGCTCGGTCCGCCCGCGGTCGTCAACTTTGGCCTTGATGCGAAATCGATAGTAGCCATCCTGCGTGACGACCTGAGCAATTGCGAAGTGCGCGACCACGCCCCAGCCATCGTAGTCGCGACGATAGGTGGGTCCGCCTTGGATGAATTCGATGTGAGTGGGATGCACAATTTGATCATTTGCGCCGCGCGGAATCGTGTGTTCGAAACCGGGAAAGACCGGCACTTGGTCCGACCGTGGACGAATCCGATGGTGTTCAAACTGGTAGTTTAGCTGATTGACCTTGGGCGGATCGGTGACGATCGCCCGCGCGGCGATTTTGGCGCCCACTGCCAGGCTTCGTTCGATTTGCGTTTGATCGAAGAACAGCGCCGCGCCGAGCCGATCGAATCCCTCGGCCAACCCGTCCGCTGGCAATTCCTCGATTAGCGGCCGCACAACCAGCTCGTCGAGCCGCAAGAGATCGCGGACGGTGTTGGCGTATTCGTCTCGATTTAGCCGCCGCATGGGAATCCGACCGCCGGTATCGTGCGCGGCGAGTTCAACCGCTCGCAAGCGCTCATTCACCCACGCCACCATTGCAGCCGACTGCTTTGCCTCCGGCCGAGGTTGACCTTTCGGCGGCATCTCACCGGCATTGATCCGGTCGATCACTTCCTTCCACTGTTCCGCGACGCTTGGTGCGGTGAAATCGCTTCCGATCCGATCGATGCGATACCCCGCTTTGGCCGTCTTCGCGCCGTGACACGCAACGCAGTGCCGAGTGACGAATGGCTTTACCGTCCCCGCGTATCCGATCGCCGCCGTCGAGGTTCCGTCTGGTGGCTTGGCATTGGCCATTGTGGTCGCGAGCAAGATCGCAAATGCGCTAGCCAGGACCTTCCACAGAGTTCCACAGTTCTCATTCATTCGAATTTTGTATTCTTCTTGTACGCTGTTAATGAATTGGGCGGTGTTAATTGGGCAGTATTAATTGGGCAGCCTCAATTGGCGTTTGGCGAAGATATTCCAGCGGCTACATAATAATGTATTCGCTCATCTGGCGGGGTAAAATATTCCCAGCGCCGCAGAACATGTTTGCGGCGATCCTCCGCCGCACCAAGAGGTTAATGTTTCCGCCGGCGGTGGGACAAAGCGCTCAATGAATGCGATATGGCGACTCTTCTAGTGAGAGTGGGGATTTCACTTGCCGCATCCATTGCTCACAATAGCCCTTCGGCCTATCGTTGACCAAGCCTTTTTGTTTTCAGCCCCTGATTCGACCCCAATTGGCCCGGTCCGACTGCCCTGCCCTGCCCCGCCCTTGTGTACGCGTGACTCACGTTTCGAGAATGATTAGCAGTTAAAATGAATCATCTGCTGAGTCTCACATTTCTCGTGCCTGTTGAGGTATTCTTGACGCACGCTAATGGTCGAGCTGTTCGATCAGAGATACACTGTGCTCCAATGAGCATCCATATCTGCACACAACTGAAATGTTTCCTCTTCGTCACGGCAATTGTTGTGATGGCAGCCGTTCCACTTGAAGCCGCCACAGATCATGCAGAACTTCGCTGTATCTAGCCGATTTCACTGCCGGGAAGCAAGCCGGGAAAATCCTAAAGCACCATTGTGCTGCAGAACGTCCGCAGTTGGATTAACATTAATACGAGATTGTTTCATTTAAACATCCAAAGTCGAAAGAAGCGTCATGATGAAAAACGGTTTGCCTTGTTCCCTGTCGTCGCAGCGTTGGAACGGATTCATGTTTGCGATCTCGGTCGCATTCTTCGCCGCGCCCGTTATCGCAGCGGACGCGACTAACGTAACGTCCGCGGTCAGCGCGGCAGTTAAGGACAACAAGCTATCTATTGCCGTCAGTAATGAGACCTTCGGCGATACGGCTCCGGGTATTTCGAAAAAGCTTCATGTCGAGTACCGCATTGGTGATAAAAAGCTCGAAAGTGATGTGAATGAAGGTGGACGCATGGAGATCGCGGCGGCGGCGGGCCAAAAACTCGTCATCACGAAGGCCGTCTATGGACCTGCAGATGGTTCGAAACCTGTGAATCTCGAAATCGCCGATGAAGCTTTGGACACGCTTCCCGGCTTTAAGGTCGAACACGTTCTGAGCGGCGACGCCAGTACGAACGGCTCGTGGATTTGCCTGGCGAAGGATCCGCAAGGACGCCTGCTGCTCGGCGGTCAAAGTGGCCAGCCAATCACACGGGTGACGCTCAAGGACGGCAAAAGCGTGAAGCAGGAAATCCTCCGCATTCCGGTAAGTGAAACGATGGGCATGTTGTTCGTGGGCGATACGCTTTACATCAGCGGCAAAGGCAGTCGCGGTTTCGCGCTGTATCGCTGCAAAGACACAAAGGGCGACGACAGCTTCGACGACGTCGAATTTCTTCGCGAGTGGCAGGGAGGCTCCGGCGAACATGGCTCGCACGGTCTGGTGCTCGGGCCCGATAAGATGCTTTACGCGGTCTGTGGAAATTTCACCGGTGTTCCCAGGGACCTCTCGGCCAGTTCTCCTCATCGCAATTACGCGGACGACCTGCCCCTTAAACGCATGGAAGACGGCAACGGTTTCGGCGCCGGTGCGAAACCGCCCGGAGGTTATGTCGCTCGGATGGATCTGGACGGCAAGAACATCGAATTGTTTTCTGCGGGTCAGCGCAACACCTACGACATCGGATTCAACGCCGATGGCGAATTGTTCGGATTCGATAGCGACATGGAGTGGGACTGGGGAAGTCCGTGGTACCGTCCGATTCACGTCTTCCATTCCGTTCGCGGCGGCGACAATGGTTTTCGCGAAGGGAGCGCCAAATGGCCGGAACATTACCAAGACAGTTTGCCACAAACATCGACGATCGGCATTGGTTGTCCGACCGGCGTGGTCTTCGGCACCGGCTCTAAGTTTC
>JBLHLE010000707.1:0-4767 GCA_047620805.1 Pirellulaceae bacterium | reverse complement strand
AGATGACAGATGACTTTAGCCCGCTAAGTAGTGACAAATTCTGAGCCTCTTAACCAGTAATGTTTTCGCGAGTTGCGCGACGGAAGGAAAGTCTTGAATATTCATCATCGCCACATCGCCTTGCCGCGGCGAACATTTTTGAAGGGGGCTGGCATAGGGCTGGCACTGCCGTGGCTTGAAGCCATGAGCGTCCACGCCGACTCAGTGACCACCGCCGGTTCGATTGCCGACGAGGAAACGCCCCGCCGCGCGGTGTTCTGCTTCTTTGGACTGGGCATCAACGGCCGCGACTTTACGCCGGCGAATGCGGGGCTCGATTACACGGCGACGCCGATCCTGAAACCGCTGGTTGACGTGCGGAGCGACTTCACCGTTGTCTCGGGTTTGAAGCTGACACATTCCGGTGGCCACGTCGGCGACCGCACCTTTCTGACAGGTACCAACACGCGCAGCCAGGGCGCGAAGCTGCGCGTTTCGTGCGACCAGGAACTGGCGGCAGCGATTGGGCGGCAGACTCGCTTTCCGTCGCTATCGCTAGGGATCAAGCGGGGAACTGGCTTTGGCGGCTATTACGACCAGACGCTTTCCTGGAGTCCCAGCGGCACGCCGATTCCTGCCGAGAATCGCCCGCACGTCTTGTTCGATCAGTTATTTCGGCAAGACACGGACGATACACTCGATGCCCGCGAAGCCGAGTTCATTCGCCGCGCCAGTGTACTCGATTCGCTTCGCGGGGAAGCTCGCCGGCTTAACGAAACTCTGGGCGCCGACGATAAACGCAAGCTGGACGAATACTTGACCGGCATTCGCGATTTGGAACGACGGATGCAGGATGAGAAAGACTGGCTCCGCAAACCAAAGCCGAACGTCACGGCATTGGAGTTCGGTAAGGAACAGAGTCTCGATCCGGACAAGTCGGGCCTGGAGTATCGCCGCTATCAGCGACTGATGTACGACGTGATTGCGCTGGCTCTGCAAACGGACAGCACACGAGTGATCTCCTATCTCGCCCGAATGGATGGCCAGGACGGCACCGGCTCGTGGCGAGATTTGGGCAATCCGTACAATTACCACGAGATGACCCATCACGGCGAAGATCCCGACAAGCTCAAGTGGTTCACACAGTCCGACATCTGGTACATGCAGGACTGGGCGTACTTCTTGGGGAAACTCAAGTCGATCAAGGAAGGGGAAGGGACGCTGCTCGATCATACGCTGGTCGCCTACGGCAGCAGCGGCGGCGCGATCAACGCCCACCACAATCATCACCTTCCTACGATGCTGGCCGGCGGCTCGCGTCTGGGCATCAAGCACCAAGGTCACCTCGTCAAGGAAGACGTCCGACTGGGAAATCTCTGGAGCACAATCTTCGACCGCATGCAGGTGCCTCTGCCCGAGAATTTTCAGGGCGGCGAAGCGGATGGGATAATTAAGGAACTGGTGTAACGCGATCGAATTTAGTGCGAACGAACGTCGCGTTAAGCGAAGCTCGACTTGTATAGCGATATCCAGTGAGGAAAAAACTTGTCTTTAGCCATGTTTTCGTTCGTTAAACATTTTACCCGGATTATTCATGAGCGATCTACTACGAGCTTCACGAATAATCCGGGTTGAACGAACTCATTTCCAAAATGTCTAAATACAAGCACGAAAGAGCGTGGTCTCTTTCCTTTCGGGAGAATACGAAACCCGGCAGTTTGCAACGTCGCACAAGAAAGTTTATTCGTCTGACGGCAGTTGTTGTGGCGCCAGCAATCTGAGTTCAGTTCGCATTGAGCGCGCCGAATTCGTTGGAATGTTTGTTGGAGATTGTCGGAGCCAGTCCGCCAGATAGTTGGCTCTCAACTGCGCGCGTACGATGAGCCTTAGATCTGCATGACACCTGCGACACTCGTCCTGCAACGCTTGCCCCGCTCGGCAAACGGGGCAGCGAAATGGAGGGTTATTGGACATAGAACAAAATGTCATCCAATTCTTCAGAGAGCATTGACACCAAATCCTTGTCGTTTTTTTGGATCGCCTTTTTCAGGTCTCGGATTGCGGTCTTGATGTCGTCGGCATCTTCGCCAGTACGACCTAGCACCACTGTTTCCGCTTGTTCGAGCAGCGAAATGGCCGCGGTATATTCCGATGGCTCCATGGGCGCTGTTGAGTCGCCGTCCATCGCCAATTCGTTGCCTTCCGAACTCCAGGTCCTTTCCGCCAACGCGTCTGAATCGTCGAGCAGCTCGTCCGATGAACCAAACATGGCCGACAACCTTTTTCCCACGCGTTCCCGTTCCTCCGATTGGAAATGGCTGAGTGCGTTGTCGACGCTGAGTTCTTCGGTTAATCCTGTCGCTGGTTGGGTGGCGGTGACTATAAGAGTTCCGTCGAGTGATAGCTTAAAGCGGACGTTGATTTTGCTGTTGCCGCCACCACCTGCCTCTATGTCCAAGATAAACTTGCCTATCGAGCAATTGCGACTTGGGTCGGAATGTTCCCCTTGAAGCACCTGGATCTCGACGGCTTTCTGATCATCGCGGACCGTCCAGTAAGATTGCTCGAACTGTGCGGGAAGAGGGCTGTTGCGACGAATGATTGGCGAAAAAACAAGTCGTGGGGGCATCCCCTCCTCTAGTACCTCGACGCCGAGCGTGTGCCCCGTGACGTCGACGAGTACAGGGCCAATCGATAGTCCGTCCAGCATTGCGGCCTGGGTCGCGGCGCCGAGCGCGACAGCCATATCCGGGTCGACTGCTCGGCTTGGCTCGCGGCCAAATTCCTCCCGCAATCGATTCTGGACGAGCGGGATCCGCGTCGAACCGCCGACCAAAACGAGATCGTCGATTTGGTGGATCGTCAGTCCAGACTCGCGGAGCGCGGCGTCCACGCTTTCGATTGTTCGATCGACGAGCGGAGCAATTAGTTCTTCAAATTGGTGCCGCGTGACGCTAGCAACCAGATTGAGTGGTAACCCGTCTTTGTCGGCAATAAACTCTTCGGCGATGTCGGCAGACTCGCTCGTCGATAGTTCTCGTTTCGCCGCTTCGCATGCCTGCAACAAACGA
This sequence comes from Pirellulaceae bacterium, assembly GCA_047620805.1. Taxonomy (GTDB): domain Bacteria; phylum Planctomycetota; class Planctomycetia; order Pirellulales; family Pirellulaceae; genus JBLHLE01. Next base: position 1,717 of record JBLHLE010000707.1, on the reverse strand, counting down.
TATCGAGTGGATGGGTCGGAACGCAGATCGATCTGATGTTCTTCGATGAATTGTTCCGCCAAGTGTTGCATCAGGACAGCGTCGATATCATCGCCACCAAGCTGTGTATCGCCCTTGCTGCTCAGAACTTCCACGACCCCTTGCTCCATGCGAACGATCGAAACATCGAAAGTTCCCCCGCCGAAATCGTAAACGATTATGTGTCTTTGCTCTTCCGTACCGACATGATAGACCAAGGTAGCCGCGGTCGGCTCGTTAATGATTCTCTCGACTGACAGGCCAGCTAGTTCGCCAGCTTCGCGAGTAGCTTGTCGCTGATTTTCATCGAAAAAAGCGGGTACGGTAATTACCGCGCGGTGAACTGGTTGGCCTAAAGCCTTTGCTGCCCGATCGCGCAGTCGCCGCAGGATCATCGCGCTAACTTCCGGCGGAGTAAACGATTGCTCGCCCAGTGTGATGGGAATCATCTTCCCCATCTTTCGTTTTACCGACGCGACCGTGCGGGAAGGAAAGGCGGCGAGTTGATTGCGGGCGAGGACCCCGATAACCAATTTATTGTCGCTATTGACGCCGACAATCGAAGGCAGCATCAGTTCGCCGTCCTCCGCAAGGACCTTCGGTTGGCCATCTACGATTGCTGCCACAACACTGTTAGTTGTTCCAAGGTCAATGCCAACGATAACGCCGTCGCTCTGGTTCGACATCTATTTGCTCCTGCGGAAAGTTAGTTGGAAGTTTGGTTGAAAGTTAGTTGGAAGTTAGTCACTCGAGATTGCGATTCGAACTTCGGCAAATCGCAATACTTTGCCTTGCCAAATGTACGCTGGTGAGATTTGTTCGGCAACATGCCCCGCGGAATGAATTGACGAGCGGGTCGATCCAATCGCATTCATCGTTTCAGCATCGAAGGGTTGGCCGCCTGTCTCAACTCGTTTGATCTGTTGTTTCTGCATAACTCGCCGTACTTGTGCGACAACCAGTTGCAGACCTTGGACGACTGATTGACCGGACATAGCGTTGGCGGCTTCGTCCAACGACGCTAGTGCCCGTTTCAACGACTGCCCCGCAAACCACTTGGCCAGACTGCTCATTTGCTCCAAAGATTCACGGGTATTCTGCAAAACTTCCGACTGCTTCTCTTGTCGTTTCGTTTCAAATTTTGCGGCAACGTCGACGGCGCGAGTGATCTGACTGTCGAGTTCGGCGAGTGATTCCGCGAACTGTTGACCTTGGAATTCGTTGTTTTGGAATTCGTTGTTTTGGAATTCGTTGTTTTGGGACTTTTTGCCCTGCGAATCCGTAGCGTCCGCTGCTTGTGCCGTCGATCCGGCGTCGATTTGTTGGAGCCTTTCGGCAACCGCCTCGATTGTGGCGACGAGATTTCGGCTTTCCTTCGTCTGTCCACGAAATTCATGTCGCATCGCGGTAAACGCTTCAACAATGTCAACAAGTCCAAACTCTGGAGTTTCATCGTGGCGATTTTCGGCAGCATTGCAGTCGCCGCCATCGTCATTTGCCTCGGCACCGCTGTCGCGACTAGTGTCTTGTTCAACCATCGGTCGTCTCGCTTTGCTCAGACTCCGAGCTGTCGATTCGGATAGTCTTTCCTAAATCATCAGTATTGTTCTCTCCATTGTCCGCTTGCCGGTTTCCCAAGCTCAGCAGGAACCGCGATGTCATCGCTGGAGGTCTCTGGGCCTGGTCGTCGATCACGTCA
>JBLHLE010000706.1:0-4776 GCA_047620805.1 Pirellulaceae bacterium | reverse complement strand
TGCGAGCAGCCGTTGTGCGACGAGATCGAGTGCCTCTTCCCAAGTTGCTTCGCGGAACGCCGGCATGACATCGTCGTAGTTCACGACGCCACCCGGTTTGCGACCCTTGCCGTACGAAGCCTGCACCTCCGGAGACAACGGTTCTTTCGGATACGAACTCGCGCGACGAATGAGCGGCTTGGTCAATCGTTGAGGATGCGTTGCATAGTCAAAACCATAACGCCCTTTTACACACAGCCGACTATCATTGACCGGACTCTCTCGCCCTTCCGTGAAAACAATTTGATTGTCTGTGGCGTGGAATGTAACTGCGCAACCGACTCCACAGTACGGACAAATACTGTCCGTAGAATCGAGACTGTCGGTTGATACGATCGGCAGCGTAATCTTCTTATTCGTCAAAGCGCCAGTCGGACATTCGCTGACACATTCACCACACGAGACACATGTACTTTCGCCCATTAGAGTATTGAGATCGAAACCGATCTGGGCGCTATATCCCTTTCCGCTGCGGCCGATAACTTCGTTCGATTGAATGTCGTCGCACGCTCGCACGCATCGGTCGCACAAGATACATGCCTGATGATCGACGGCAATTACGGGCGACGACAAGTCGATTCTTGGCCGATTGCCGGTAGCGGTATTCGCACCGGAATCACTCGCCGGAGTCGGTAATATCGAGGAAAGCGGGTTAGCAGCTGTAGCATTGCCGTCCTGATCGAGCAAGCCAAATTCACGTGCCAACTGCTCGAGTTGGCAATCGCCAGTGGTTCGTTCGCGCTCACAGGGAGTTGGGTGATCGATGAGCAGAAGACTTGTCAACATCTTGCGATGCTGGAAAACCTTCTCGCTGTCCGTTTCAACTTTCATCCCTTGCTGGCACTGCCGAACGCAGGAGGCGGCGAGGACGCGTTCGCCAGTATCGACGACGCACATGCGGCAAACGCCAACCGGATCGAGCCGCGAGCTATGACACAGAACGGGCACTTCGATTCCAAGTCGCTGAGCGGCCTCCCAGACTGTCGAATCGGCTGAAACCGTTACCTCGCGACCGTCGATCGAAAGAGTGACATCCTGTTCACAACTTAGTTTATTGGTAGAGTCGATCATTGGGGAACTTCGTTGGGAAAATGTTTCATCATGGAGAGAATCGGATTCAAAGCCACTTGGCCGAGACCACAAATCGAGGTTTGCTCAAGCGTGTCGCCAAGCTCGGAGAGTACCGTTAGTTGAGCGGGCGAGGACGTGCCAGCTTGAACGCTCTCTAACAACTCGACAGATTTCTCGCTACCAACTCGACACGGTACACACTTGCCGCACGATTCATTGCGGAAGAACTTGACGATGTTGGTTGCCAACTCGAATAAGTCGTGGCGTTCGCCGATAACAACGACAGCACCAGTGCCCAGCATACTTCCGGCTTGTTTCATGGCGTCGAAATCGAGCGGAGTATCCACTTTGTCCGCTGGCAAGAAATTTGAGCTCGCGCCGCCTGGCAAAAATGCCTTGAGGGTATCGCCGTCTTTCATTCCGCCGCAGATGTCGATCAATTCCGCGACGGTCGTTCCGATCGGAATTTCGTGAACGCCGGGGTTTACGACATCCCCAGAAACGGAGACGAATTTTAGTCCGGCAAATCCATCTTTACCTTGAGCTTCCCACCATTCGCTCCCTTTGTTGACGATCGCGGTGGCAAATGCAAACGTCTCGACGTTATTGACCAACGTCGGCTGGCCCCAGAGGCCAAAAGTGCCAGGGTACGGCGGCTTGTTTCGCGGCTCTCCTCGTTTGTCTTCCAATGCTTCGAGTAGCGCGGTTTCTTCACCGAGGATGTAACCACCTGGTGAAACGAAAACTTCGATATCGAATGCCTGTCCAGAGTCAACGGCGGAGGCACCGAGGATTCCGGTAGCGCGCGCTTGCTCAATCGCTGCATCCAACGACGCTTTTTCTCGCTCGTATTCGTGCCGCAAGAAAACAATGCCTTGCTCCGCACCAATAGTAATCGCAGCCATGACCATGCCTTCGATCACCAAATGAGGAAGATTTCGCAAGATCTCACGATCTTTAAAAGTCCCTGGCTCGCTTTCGTCGGCATTGCATATTACGTACTTGGGAGTCGCCTGCTCGCTACGGACGAACTCCCATTTCAATCCCGTCGGAAAACCCGCGCCGCCCATCCCTCGAAGTCGACTTGCCTTGAGGCGTTCGATGCATGTGTCCCCAACGTCGCCGTCGGCCACCAGCTGTTTGACAGTACTGTATCGATCCGCTTCAGACGCGTAGGGATCGCATTGCACTGCTCCCAATTCGCTCGCCGAGTGGCGCTGCGCTGACAGGGGATGGTCGATATACCCCATAACCTGGTCGATGTCTCGGAGCGAAACTGGAGCTATGGCATGATCATTGACCGCCACCGCAGGTGCCGAATCGCAACGACCGATGCACGAAACCTCCACGACCTCGACGTCGTCGCGTCCCTTGAGTTCGTCGAGTAGCTGTTGTTTGTCCGCACAACCTCCAGCCATGGCGCAGGTCACGTCGCGACAAACCGTCACCTCGACTTGGGGCGGCGGTTCTCGTCGAAAGCTCGTATAGAAACTGGCAAGTCCCTCAATCCGGTAGAGGGGGACTCCAAACTGTTTAGCTAACTCACCCAACGTCTCCTCACTGAGATAACCCAGCTCGTGCTGCCGTCGAGTCATTTCACGCAGTATTTCCAAGACAACCTATCCTTACAACTTGCAATGCACCGAACGCAATGACCAGATCGCCGTTTCCATCGCCCATCGGTCGTGCTCATTAACGTAGATTGCGCATTGTAGTGCAGATAGCAACTACATGGGAATGTCAACCGGCAAGTCGTCTACCGCGAGCCAGTTGGCAGTATTGGAGCGGCGCCAAGTTGAGAACATACACCGCCAAGAATCCGCTGTGCTCATCCGCACAATGTTTCGTGTCTTTATACGGCGCCTCGAGAATTATTGGAATGTTGGCCAACCGAGTAGCGCACGCGTCCCATTCTCAAGATCGTCAATCGATGGCAATGCCGTGCCGCGATAGTACATACGGCGAACCGTGTTGCCGTAGAAATGAAAGGGACGGTATGGACGCAATTCAATCGGCGTTGATTCAATCTGTTCTTTTAGGGCACCTTGAGCAAACACCACGCCGCACCAACCCGGCTCCAGACAAACTCCGGTAGGTCGTTCGGCGTGCGGACGGTATTCCCGCTGGCCGTATTGCTGATACACAGCTTCCCGGTGCAGAACTTCCCGGTGCACAGTTTCCCGGTGCACAGTTTCCCGGTGCACAGTTTCCCGGTGCACAGTTTCCCGGTGCACAGTTTCCCGGTGCACAGTTTCCCGGTGCACAGTTTCCCGATGCTGGGGGATCGGTTCGCATACTGGAATAACCTCGTATTGTGAAGTCGGCACGACTTGTTGAACTGATTCCAAATGCGGAATCGTCTCGTACCGCTGCGGCGTTTGAGCATCCACACTCGGGCAGGTTGCGATAGTCAACCCGAGGACAAATACGATGGTCGGAAATTTTTTCATTGCGCTGCTCACATACGACCAGTCGTTTATTTGTGGACTATTCATTTCGTCACGTCACTTGTTAACTCAGTTCTCGGCAGGACCTTCCGTATACATTTCAACTGTAGCTTTCGAAGCTCTCTGCTTCGAAGGTTTTGCCGGGATTCGCTCGGACGAACTGGCAACACTCAACATTATTGCCTGAGAATACTGAGTTTCATTCTAAGGCAGCGGAACCTACAATAATGAAACTTTGAGCTGCTGCTCCGAGTATTAGTGGTTACACCGATTAATCGCCTCCCCCTTCGTGCACTCTTAGCTCCCACACTCTTAGATTCCACACTCTTAGATTCCACACTTTAGCTCCCACAATGGAGATTCCCATGCGTCTCGCGCTGACCGTCCTTTGCCTGCTGACCTGCTCCACTCAATGGATTTTCGCTGCTGAACGGACAGCTCATGAACTGCTGCCAAAAGACGTGTTGATATACTTTGAAGTATCTAATCCTGCCGACTTGATTGATCTGGTGGTTAATCACCCGTTGCGAGAAAAGATCGAGGCGGCGCCGCAATACTCGGCTGCCAAAGAGACCAAGGTGTATCAGCAATTGCTGGCTGGCATTCAGTTGGTCGAGGGGCACATTGGAACAGATCTCGTCTCCGCAATCTCGAAAATGAGTGGCGGTGGAATCTATGCAGCATTCCAACCAGCCACGGAAGGTGTGATCGTTCTCATCCATTCCGATGACGCGGAAATTCTAGAGAAGACGCGGGCAACGATTGTCGGTCTGGCCAAACTGGCTGATCCAGAATCAATTCGCAGTACCAAATATCGCGACGTCAAAGTCTACACGCGCGAAGAACTAAAAGTCGCCGTCATGGATTCATGGCTGATCTTGACGAACAAATCTGAAATAGGAAAGAGCGTTGTCGATGCCTATCGCGACGGAAGTAGCGAGTCACTGCAACAAAACGAAGATTTCCAAACGGCTTACGGCAATCGACCTGAATGCTCAGCGTGGGGTTTTCTCGATCTGGCATCCCTACGAGAGTCCGGCGCAGCGGCAGAAGCATTTACCGGCAAAGCGGAAAATCCCGGAGCCGAGATTCTGGTTGGCGGGTTGCTCGAAGACGTCAAGAACGCGAGCCACATCAGCGTGGCTGCCAATCTAAAACAACAACAATTCGCAGTACAAATTGAAGTACCTCATAACCAAATGTGGATCTCGGAACCGCG
>JBLHLE010000705.1:0-4783 GCA_047620805.1 Pirellulaceae bacterium | reverse complement strand
TGTCCAGTCGCTTGCGACCGGGGATCTCTAGTTTGCGGGAGTCGAGCCCCATTTGCTTGAGGATGGTGGCGTGAATGTCGGTGACATAATGACGGTTCTCGACGGCGTGGAAACCTATTTCGTCCGTCGCTCCATGTACTACACCTCGCTTCAGGCCGCCCCCGGCCATCCACACCGTGAAGCCGAAAATGTGATGGTCGCGACCGTCCGATCCCTGAGTGCCAGGCGTGCGACCGAACTCCGTCGCGAAGACTACCAGCGTCTCGTCCAGTAGCCCGCGGCGATCGAGGTCTTCCAGCAGTCCGCCAATGGGTTGGTCGACGGCCAACGCATTTTTGGTATGGTTCGCCTTTAGTCCGCCGTGCGCATCCCACGAACCCGCTCCGCCCGCTCCGTGTTGGATTTGAATAAAACGGACTCCCTGGTCCACGAACCGACGCGCCGCCAGCAACTGAGTTCCAAAGCTGCGACTGTGCGGCTGGTCGAGGCCATACAGCGACTTGGTCTCCGCGGTCTCTTTGGAGAAGTCGACCACTTGCGGGACGGATTGCTGCATGCGGAAGGCGAGTTCATAGGATGCAATTCGCGCCGCCATCGCCGGATCGTCCGGATACTCGACGCCTCGCAACCCATTGAGGTTCTTGATGAGATCCATGCCAACGGCCTGCGCGTCGCCGGAAAATGGCTTCTCCGGACGACCGAAATTGAGAGGGTTGTTCGGATCAATTCGCAATGGCACGGCATCGTGGGCCGGGCCTAGATAGTGACCATCTCGCTTGTTCCAGTACTCGCGGTTTCCAATCGAAATAAACTGCGGAAGATTGTCGTTGAGCGATCCGAGTCCGTAATGAACCCAGGCTCCCAGGTTCGGGAAGTCGCCGTCGTTCTGGTGTCGCCCCGAGTGGAACTGAGTTTGAGCACCGTGATTGCTGTCGGTCGTCCACATCGAGCGAACGATCGCCAGCTTATCAACATTGCGGGCAGTGTGCGGGAACCAATCACTCACCTCGATGCCGCTGTTACCGTGTTTCTTGAAGCCGATCTGCAATGGATAGAGCTTGTTTCGTTGATTGCCATTGCCGTCGGGGACGACCAGCCGTTCGATAGCCAGCTTCTTGGGATCTTGAACATCGGCAAAGGGGGTTTCGGCGATCGTCTTGCCAGCGTACTTAGTCAGCATTGGCTTGGGATCGAAACTTTCCATATGGCTGGTGCCGCCGTTCATGAACAGCCAGATCACACTCTTCGCTTTGGGAGCGAAGTGCGGCCTGCCGTCGGGCGGCGTCCATTTTCTGTCGTTCGCTGCCCCCTCGCGCTGCAGCATGGCGCCCAGTGCAAGCCCAGTGAATCCCATACCGAGATCCGAGAGAAAATTGCGGCGATTATTCATGGAGTTCCTCAGTTCGTTGAACCCGAAAGTGTTGGATCAATCATCGTATGGTGACAAAGTCGTTGTGGTTAATCAGCGCCCAAATTAAGTTTGCGCGGGCGCTATCCAAGGTTGCGTTCGGCAGCGCTTTCCACGCTTCCAGTGCCTTACTGCTGGCGGAGATTTCCGCATCGCTAGCCTTGATACCCAGCAGCACGGTGAATGCCTTTTCAATGAAGGCCGCTTCGTCCTGCTTAGTGGTCTCTTGACTCGATTCCGATAGCCGCTTGACGATTTGTGGCGCGGCATCGAGTACCAGCTTGCTATTGACCAGCGCCAATGCCTGCTGCGGTACGATGCTATTTTCGCGGCGATAGCAATCCTTGACGGAAGCTTCATCGAACGTGGTGAGGAACAAATTGCGCGCGTTGTTGGAATGGAAGAAGTAGAGACTGCGTCGAGTAGATGCAGCTTGCTGAGCGGGTGCGACCGTTGGACCGCCCATCGTCCGATCCAGCGTTCCCGCCAAAGCGAGAATCGAATCGCGGACGGCTTGAGATTCGAGTCGAACTGGCACCCGCCGCCACCAACTGCGATTGTCCGGGTCTTTCTCCACACTCAACTCGCCGCCCGCAACGGACGAACTCATCCGATACGCCGCCGAGTTTACGATCACGCGATGCAAATGCTTCATACTCCAGCCGCTCTCGATCAGCTCGGCAGCCAGCCAGTCAAGTAACTCCTGGTTGACGGGAGGAGAGCCGTTGCGTCCCAAGTCGAACACCGTCGACACGAGCGGCTCTCCCATGTGTCGCATCCAGATGTGATTGACAGCTACGCGAGCTGTGAGCGGATTTTTGCGGTCGGTGATCCATTCTGCCAGTGCGGTGCGACGGCCAGTACTGCGCGGTGCGAACACAGCCGTGGGGTCGTCTTTGCCGGAATTTAGAAACCGCGTGGGAGTCCATTTTGCGCCGACGAAACGAGCGTAGTTATCGGTCGGCTTAACCTCTGCTTCGGCGGCGGCGACGGCCTTCTTCAGCGCCTCGCGAGTGTCGTTGAGCGTTTTTTCGGCCGCAGCCTTCTTGTCGTTTGCCGCTCGAAGTAACGCCAGTTCGGCGACAGTGATGGCGTGCTGAGCTTTGGCTACTAAGACGTGCCGCTCGGATCGCACCGCCACGGCGGATGTTTCCTTCTTCGAGTTGGCGAGTTCAACATTGTTCTTATCAACATTGTTCTTATCAACATTGTTCTTATCAGCGTTATCTTTATTGGTGTTATCTTTATTGGCGTCGGCAGCGGATTCGCTGTCAGCCAGCGCCCACTCGGCGCGCATCGCTGTGACTCTTCGCTGGAGACTCTCGCTTTCGGCGACGGCCATCGAGACTGCCGCCTGGGCAACTTCCAGTTCTGCTCGCGCGTCGGCGACGGCTGCTTTGGCCGACTCGGCGGTCTTTACGGTCCGGGGCCGATTCTCACCGGGCGGAATGACACTAGCTGGGCGAAGAGAAACGTCTGGCTTTAGCGGAGCGATTTTCACTTCATGGAATACCGTCAAAGCGTCGAAGGTCGTAAATTGCATCGCGCCTGCGCGTCGTTCCAGCGGCGATTGCCAGGCGATGACGGGTTCGCCATCGAGCGAGGCGTTGATGAGAGTTCCCCGAGCTTGCACGTGCAAGGTGTATTCTCGCTTCAGTTCGATCGGCCGCGAGTGCAGGCCGTTGGCTGGGTACTGCCACTGGCCACCGCGATGAAACGCGGCCTGCACTTTGGAGCCTCCCGACACGGCGCTGACATAGACGTTGAGTTCACTGTCGGCAGCGGTCGCGGGCTGAGTTGGATCGTCCTGACTGACATCGAAGGACAGACCCACGCTTCGCCAGCGGCTGCCACCGAGGATGGAAAACCGCACGGTCACATCGAAGTCGACCGGCGGCTTCTTCAGTAATCGCAGTGCAGCGCGCATGGCGCCGTCTTGTTGCTGTTCCAGTTGCCCCGATTTGATCGACCACTTTCCTCCAAACAGCTTCCAATGTTCCTTGTCCAGCGTAGCGAAGGTGTCGTGGATGCCATCGCTGTCGGGAACGACCTTTGCTGTTACTTTTGGTTCCGGGTCGGTTGAGTCTTTAGAATCTGCCGGCCGAGCTAAGAGTTCGATTTCACTCTTTTCGGCAGCCGCCACTGTTTCCTTAGATTTCGCCAGTGCCGCATTAGCCGAATCGACGTTGGTTTTCGCCGCCGCCAGTTGTGCGTCAATTACCCAGGAACGTCGTTCCGGTTGCCAGGCTTCCGCCGGGAGCGCCGTTGGCTTGATGGTAATGTCCTTGAAGGCAATAAATCCGGGAACTCCCGGGGTGAGAACTGCGGTCGTATCGGGGTTCTTTTCCTGCCCACGGATAAAGCGATAAGTTGGCGTGTCTAAGCGGCCGTCATACACGCGAGGGATGCCATTCCGCGCCAGATCGAGTTCGCCCGGTACGATGTCGAGCCGCACGTGATACGGTTCGAAGAAGGCCCGCATCCGATAGTAGTCTGCGTGTTCAATCGGGTCGAACTTGTGGTCGTGACATTTCGCACAGTTCATTGTCAGTCCCAGAAATCCCTTGCCGACGTGCTCGACCGTTTCGTCCATCCATTGATTGCGATTGAAGAGAAAATAGTTTCGCGCGAGGTAACCGGTGGCTCGCAGTTTGTCGAGGTCGTTGGGATGCAACTCGTCGGCGGCGAGCATGAGTCGCACCATTTCGTCGTAGGGCGTGTCCTTGTTCAGCGACTCGACGATCCAGTCGCGCCAGTGCCAGATGTGATTCTGGCTGTTGCGAAGTTGGGCACCAAGTCCCCACCAATCGCTGTATCGCCAGATGTCCATCCAATGCCGCCCCCATCGTTCGCCATGACGCGGGTCGTCGAGTAGTCGTTTCACGGCCCGCTCGTACCAATCGGGAGATTCATCGATTTCAAACGCCGCGATTTCACCAGCCGTTGGCGGTACTCCGATCAAATCGAAATGCAACCGTCTCAACAATATCAAGCGCGACGCCTCGCCCTGTGGGGTTACACCGATTTGCTGGTGCTTATTCGCCAGGAACGCATCGACGGGATTTTTTATCCAGCCCGTGTCGTTCACCGTGGGGACCGCCGGTCGAACGATGGGTTGAAACGCCCAGTGTTTTTTCGGGTCGGCTTCTGGTTGCTCGTCTTTTGGTGATGGGGCACCTGCCGCAATCCACCCGCGGAGCAACTCGATCTGTTCAGCCGACAGTGGCCCCCCTTCACTCTCCGGGGGCATTCTTTCATCAATGTCGGTTGCAGTAATGCGTTCGAAAAGTGCGCTCTTCGATGCGTCACCGCGGGTGATCGCTGTGCCGGAGTCGCCCCCTTTTAGCATCGACGCAACTGTATCGAGTCGCAGAT
>JBLHLE010000704.1:0-4783 GCA_047620805.1 Pirellulaceae bacterium | reverse complement strand
CCGTTCATCATGAACTTCATGTTGCCGGTTCCGGAAGCCTCTTTTCCCGCGGTCGAAATCTGTTCCGACAGTTCCGTACCAGGACAAATCACTTCCATTGCCGAAACTCGATAGTTCGGGAAGAAGACGACTTTGAGTAAGTCGTTCGCTGCGGGGTCGTTGTTGATCACATCGGCAACATTGTTGATCAGTTTCACGATCTGCTTGGCCAGGAAGTAACCCGGCGCCGCTTTGCCTCCGATCAGCACGCAGCGGGGAACCATTCCCGCGGTGTCGCCGCGGAGGATGCGGTCGTACAGGTGAATCACGTGTAGCACGTTCAATAGTTGGCGTTTGTACTCGTGAATCCGTTTAACTTGAACGTCGAACAACGCGTTTTCGTCGAATTTGACACCAGTGTGTTTCAGCACATAATCGGCGAGGTCCTTTTTGTTCTGGCGTTTGATTGCGCCCCACCGCTGCCGAAAATCTGCGTCGTCCGCGTAAGGAACAAGGTTTTCGATTTCCGACAAGTCGGTCAACCAGCCGGTGCCGATAGTGTCAATCAATAGATCGCGTAGCTTTGGATTGCAATGGGCGAGCCACCGACGTTGAGTTACGCCGTTGGTCTTGTTATTGATTTTGTTTGGCCAGAGAGTATCGAAATCGGCGAACAGCCCCTTCTTCAACAGCTCTGTATGCAACTGGGCAACACCGTTTACGGAGAAGCTGCCGACGATCGACAGGTAAGCCATGCGGATGTGCGGCTCGTGTCCCTCTTCGAAAAGTGACAAGCGGCGGCGCATTCCGGCATCACCGGGGAAAGTCTTTTCGACGAGTTTCAGAAATCGCTCATTGATTTCGTAGATGATTTCCAGTGGTCTTGGTAACAAGCGGCTGAACAGCCCAACCGACCAACGCTCCAGCGCTTCGGGAAGCAGTGTGTGGTTTGTGTATGCCATACATCGCGTCGTGATTTCCCAAGCGGCTTCCCATTCTAAGTCGTGTTCGTCCATCAGCAATCGCATCAGTTCTGGCACGGCAGTGGCGGGATGTGTATCGTTTAACTGAAAGCAGTTCCTCTCACCAAAGTTGGAGAAGTCCTCGCCATGTTTTTCGACCCAAGCGTCGAGCACATCTTGGAGACTTGAGGAGACGAGGAAGTATTGCTGCTTCAGCCGCAGTTCTTTTCCGTTCTCACTGGCGTCGTTGGGATACAACACCATGGAGATCTGTTCGGCATTGTTCTTTTCCGCTACCGCTTCCGAATAACTGCCAGCGTTAAATTCATCGAGGTCAAATTCGTCGGTCGTAGAAGACTTCCAAAGACGCAGAGTATTGACAGTTTCATTTTGGTAACCGGGAACAGGCATGTCGAAGGGAACGGCCAGCACGTCGTGTGTTCCGATCCAGCGACTTTTGGGAACGCCGTTGCTGTCGTGGAAGCGTTCGGTATGTCCGAAGAACTTTACTCGGCGAGTATATTCGGGTCGCTCGATTTCCCACGGATTGCCATCGCGAAGCCAGTTGTCGGGATCTTCGACTTGACGACCGTTTTCAATATGTTGATGGAACATTCCATATTGATAGCGGATACCGTAACCAACAACTGGCAATTCGAGGTTGGCACAGCTGTCGAGGAAGCAAGCAGCTAGTCGACCGAGGCCACCGTTGCCGAGTCCAGCGTCCAGCTCAAGACCAGCCAATTCTTCTAGCTCCACGCCATATGTATGCAGCGCGCTGCGGGCGGATTCTTCGAGGTCGAGGTTTTGGATGGCATTGGTGAGCGAGCGACCAATCAAAAACTCCATCGACAGATAGTAGACCTTTCGCTGGTCACTTTCTGCAAATCGTTCTTTCGTCGCCAGCCAATGACCGGCTAAACGGTCGCGAGTCGCGATCGCTAGGGCCCGATACAAGTAGCGACGGTCGGCGTTTTTGCGCCGGTGACCCAACGTGAAATTCAGGTGACGTTGGATTTCGTGATCGAGGGATAATAGTGTCTCGAAGCTGGAACTCATTGCAAGGTCTCTGGATGCGGCGATCAATTCTATCAGTGTGCCTCGACTAATCTGTCGAGTTGATGTGACAGTATAGCTCGCGCCGATTGAAATTGAGGCGTCCAATTTCAGGCGGCGTTACGAACGGAATATTCGCCCAAATTGGAACTTAATCGGTGCAGCCACCTAAGATAAGGGGGCGCCTCGACTTCAACAAGTCCGAATGGCGCCGCCCGAGTCCAACATTTCTGACAGCGCTATCTATGCGCATTCTATGTACATTAATTCATATCGTCGAGTTCTTCCGTCGTGTACGGATTGTCGACTGTATCTGCCCTGCCGCTTTGGCGACGCCTGCGGCCTACCTTGTCAGCCGTGTGGCTCATGGCGCAAAAGACCTTCTCTTTGGCGTAATTCGCAGTGGCATCTCGCCGCATTTCCATGCTCTCCGCTTCCGCGAAAGCATCTTGATCTGCCCCGCGAAAACTGAATTGCCAGTTGTACCTGTCCCGCTGATGGGCCACCATTTGCCGGATTTGGGCCCTGCTGAATTCCTTGCTGGCCATCTCCACGCCATCGGTCATGACGACAAAGACGACCAATCCCGGACGCTCCTGCTTAGCGAGTGTTGCCCATCGTTCTCCCGTCTCGTTCATCGCTCGGCCGACTGCATCCAAGAGGGCGGTCATTCCGCGTGGGTGCAGTGTAAAGGCAGGAGCATCCTTGATCGGAACTCCCTTAAGCAGAAACTCGTACTCGGTGTCGAAGTGTACGAGCGTCAGAGTTGCCTCGCCGGGCATCGCTGCCTGTTCGGCAATGAACGCATTCACGCCGCCCTCTTGAATCTGAGACATCGATCCGCTGCGATCGATCACTAGCGTGATGTCAGTTAAGTTGGGATTCATGGCATCCTCCTTTGAGAGAAAAAAAACAAAATTGCGTCGCGGCGCGGTCGTCCAAACCGCGACTCGCATTTACGAGCAACGCATGGCGCTGCGACAGGCCAGCCGCCAGTCGCTGCGTGTATCAGAGCTGCGTGTATCAGAGCTTCAGCGAATTGAAGTTCGTGTGCCGGATCAAGATTATGTGGCTGCGACAGTCACGATCATGGTGTTCCGAATCTTGGTATCGTTTAGCAGTACCAAGTCGGCGGGCGCTTCCCGAATGAATTGGAGTCCAATGTTGTATTGTTCTTGCTGGCAAGCGGCCGCTGTTTGAAGTTTGACTTCAGTTTCCCGACTCGAGATTTTGAGCCCAAATCATTGGGAGACTTTTGTACGTTTGGCAAGAGTGTGTGGACTGAGAATGAGAAGCTTCGCAGCTGATTCATGCGAACACCAATTGCTATCGTGTAGACACTTGGGAGCCGTGATGGGTACGCATGTTTTGGGAGGTAACTCGCGTAAGAATAACGCAATTCAGGCGGAGACGCTGACAGTGTTTGTAGCTTGCGTGCTGAAGACGCATAGTCGCATTTCGCTCCGCGAAATTGCGTTTTAAGAATGCATCGAACACTTGAGCCCGCAATTTCGTCGTGGGGTGTCGGCCGTTCGAAAGCCGGAATAGCATTCCCACTAGACTCGCACTATTCAGACAAAGTGGCTTATTGTTGACTCTAGAGCGGAGAAATTCGCTAGTCCATAGCGGTACAGAAGACACGCAATTTCGCGGAGCGAAAGGCGACTTTGCGTCCGCTGCTTGTTCAACTCAAATCGCTTCTTTCAAGTCGGTTTCCTTGGCCAGCAGTGCTCAATCAATTTAAACTAGTTGGCGACAGTAATCGCAATCTCATCACGGGATTACGTCGCTCATCGATTTCCGAGTACACTTGAGTGGCGGCAGCAAATACAATCGACCCCGCCAAACTATCTTCCTCAGGAGTTCTAACAGATGAACCGCCAAAGCACTTCCGATCGAGTCAGCGAAAAAACGCACAATGCAAATCGACGGCAATTTATCACTGGGACGGCGGCGAGCATTGGCTACTTTGTGGCCAATAGCTGGGCTGTGGGGCAAGAGAAGCCTGCCGCGAAGGTCGAGCGACTGGGAGTCGGTTCAATTGGCTTGCGATATCAAGGCACTGTCGACACTCACAAAGCGGCAATGTACGGCGACATCGTAGCCGTCTGCGACGTCGATCGGCACGTACGAGATCAAGCGAAAGCGAGCTTCGGCAGTACGCCTCAAAGCTACGAAGACTATCGCGACCTGTTGCAACGAAAAGAAGTCGATGTTGTTGTCATTGGTACACCCGATCATTGGCACACCAAGATGGCTATCGACGCCATGCGTGCCGGGAAAGATGTTTACGTCGAAAAACCGCTCACCTTGACTATCGACGAAGGCAAAATACTCCGTCGCGCAGCCAAGGAAACGGGGCGCGTTGTTCAAGTCGGATCGTGGCAACGCAGCGACTCGCGATTCCGGTTAGCAGTGGAGCTCGTTCGCGCCGGACGACTTGGGAAGCTGGAGAAAGTCGAAGTCGTGCTAGGCAAGAATAACGTCGGCGGGCCGTTCAAACGGGTCGCAGTTCCGGCGAATCTGAATTGGAATATGTGGCAGGGACAAACGCCCGACACGCCCTACTTACAGGAGCGGTGTCACTACACTTTCCGCTGGTGGTACGACTACTCCGGCGGTCAGATGACTGACTGGGGTGCCCATCATCTCGACATCGCGCAATGGGCTATCAACTCGCTGCCCGTTGAAATAACGGGCACCGCGAAGTATCCAAACACCCCCGACGGCTACAACGTCGCCGTAGACTTTGGGGTGAGCTACAAATACGCCAATGGCGTGACCAT
>JBLHLE010000703.1:0-4787 GCA_047620805.1 Pirellulaceae bacterium | reverse complement strand
GTCGTCGGCGGCAGGGCTTCCCGTAGATTCTTTAGATTCGTCCAACTCCTTGTCCTGAGGCACTGATTCCTTTAGAGGAGCAAGTCCCTCGATGGTCAACGTGGTCACAGCGCCCGTTTCAATGTCGACTTCGCGAATAAGGTGATTATTCGTATCGGCCACGAGCAACTTTTTACCGTTGAGCCATAGACCGGACGGTTCGTTGAATTGAGCGGGATCGTCGCCGCTGCCGGCCTCGCCAGTTCCGGCCAGGGTTTTCGCCGCTCCAGTCTCTGCATCGACTACCTTGATTTTATTGTTATAAGTATCCGCGACATATATCTTGCCATCGCCGTAAGCGACTCCTAACGGGTGCTGCAGAAGTGCTATGTTCCGCTCGCCATCCTCGTCTCCAAACTTGAACAATCGCCCGCCTCGCAGTTCATTGGTTCCGATAACGGTTTTCACATTCGACTTGGTGTCAAAGGGAACAGCGCGGATAGAACTTCCTTCACTGTCGGCAACGTACAGCCATGTTCCGTCGGAAGTCAGACCGCTGGGCTGAGCGAAGGAGGAATAACCGTTGTCGTCGAATGGTTGTCTCGGGACCAGTTTGCCGTCGACAATATCTTCGCGGCCGTTTCCGGCGTACGGACCAATTTCCGACTCGTCCAAAGGCATCATCCAAATCTGGTGTGGACCCGCCATCGCGATATACAACTTGTCGCCGTGCACCCAAAGTGCCCACGGGCTGTTCAACGCTGTCGTTTTCGGAGCGCCGACCCAACGTTCGGGAAGTTCATCGATGGACGTTAACTTCTCCAACCCAGGAAAACCCGTACGTCCCTGCTCGCCGATGCCAGCAATTGTCGACACGCTCTTGGCCGCCAGATCAATTTTGCGGAGCATATGGTTTTCGGTATCTGCTAGATAGAGCATGTTGGCGTGAATCGTCATGCCCTGAGGATGATCGAAACTCGCGGCTGCATAACTACCGTCCGCGCTACCAATTTTGCCGCTACCAATGACTTCGACCAGTTTATTCTCCGCGTCAACGACCACAATTCGGTTGTGGTTGCTATCGGAAATGTAGGTCAGCCCGGTCTTCGCATCGACTAGCAACTTGCCCGGAAATAGCAGCGGTGTGTCAACCTGTTGGTCTGCCAATCGCTCTATTTTCAATGGCGAACGCTTAAGCAAGCCTTTTGCCTCGTACACGGGAATCGCCGCTTTCAACACTTCATCAAAGAACTCAAACTTCACTTCGCCGTTCTTCAACAGCACCGCCTTGCCCTCTGGATCGATCAAGAGAAGCGAGGGCCAACTTTGGATTCCGTATTGCTGCCAAATCTCGTGACGAGGATCGTTGACCACCGGGTGTTCAATCTCGTATCGCAATACGGCTTCGGCAATGTTCGCTTCGTCCTTCTCTTCATCAAACTTTGCGGAGTGAACTCCAATAACGACGACTGAGTCTGGGTAAGCGTGCTCTAGCTTTTTCAATTCCGGCAAAATGTGCATGCAGTTAATACAGCAGTAAGTCCAGAAATCAAGCACCACGAATTTGCCTCGCAACGATTTCAGTTTTATAGGTTCGCTGGTATTGAGCCATTTTGCATCGTCGGGAAATTCCTCCAGCGGAAGCCGCACTGGAAAAATCTTGGCGATCTCAGGATCTTTCTCCATGAAGCCGTGTGGGTCATTTGGATCCGTGTCGTCAGATTTGGTTGGCTCTGCCGGTTCTTCAGTGTCGGGTTTTTTCGTATCGGGTTTTTTCGTATCGGGAGATTCGGGATCGGCGTTCGTCTCCGTCACGTCTTTGGGGTCGGCTGGATCGCCGTTCGCTGGATCGCCGTTTGCTGGATCGCCGACGGGATCGGTTGACTCCGGGTCTTTGACGTCGTCCGACGGTCCCGCTTCCGGGTCGTCACCGTTGCCTTGATCCGCCGGCTCAATGGCGACTTCGCTGCCTGGATCCACCGCTTGGCCCGGCGTCGATTTATCGGTCACGGTAGGAGAGCCACCGCAACCAACTAAGACTGCCAGCATTACGATTGCGATCCACCGCATCAGATACTGAGCTGAAGTCGCGTAAGATTTAGGTTTTGACTGGGTTTTGGCCAACCGTAAAGACATGTGTCTAACTCCGCTGGGGCTTGTTGATTGCTGATCAATTCAATTCAACATCATCGCACATTCCGCTGCGACTTTAAATCCAGACCTGAAAATGCTGGCGGTAAATTTCAAGATAACCACCTAAACAGGCCGTTGGCCCTTGACCAAGCGGGAAGCAGCACAAAAGATGTTGTATCCCGCCGTTACCAAACCCACCAAGCAGCTGGATTCTCCAATCAGCTAAACTCTCCAATCCTCGCAGGTTCACCACATGTACGCCCGCTCACTTCTCCTCTTTGCCTGCATATCGACCCTGTTAGTGGCATCCAACGTAGCGACATCTACGGTCCACGCGAGAACCAGGATCGAGGCTGTTTCGGGTGAACCGTTCGGGGTGGCGGTGATCACGGTCGACGGACTGCCGGATGTTGCCGCTGCATTAAAGCTGAACGAATTATCGATCACCGAAGCCAACCAACGCGCGTTATACCCAGCATTTACCGCGGGTGTTCCCAAGTTGCTGGGCAATCGAAATGGCGGAACCGGCCCGGTGCGGGAGCTATCGGTCCTGTTCCTATTCAAAGGGAATCAGCCATTCACCATTCGACTGGAACCGCTGGCCGCGAGTATCGATGTCGTTCCGCAACCGGGACAACGAAATGCTCATAGTCGCTTGCTAACGAAATGGTGGCGCCAGTATCACGCCAATGTCCGACAGCAACTTGACGAGGGAGACTATCCTCCGGTCGTCGAAACCTACCTAACCTCCATGCTGTCGCGGCGATTGAATCTGCAGACCCCACTGTTAAGTCGTTCGCAAGACAAGCAATCCTCCGAGCCGCAACAAGCCCTGGAGCGTTTACTAGGACTGGAGAATATTCGGATTGCTACGCTTCGCGACGGTGCTCGAGCGGGAAACGCCAGCGGTGAAGCGGACGTCGCTGTCCCCACCATCGATTGGGCGCCGCCACGCAGTTACGAATTTGATGCCAACGTCGATATTGAGAGCATTGCAACACGAGTCCCTGAAGAGTGCTTCTATATTCGCTTCGGTTCCTTTGCCAATCACCTCTGGATGACGAATCTGCTCGAGCGTTATGGGGGCGACATCGGTGGCATGGTGCAACTTCGCGGCAACCGGCCGGAACTCAGCCTAGGCATCCAACGACAGCTTGGCCTGGAAACCAATGCGCTCAGCGAATTGCTTGGCGGGCAAGTAATCAAAGACATGGCGCTAGTCGGACGCGACCTCTATATGCGCGAGGGAGCAGCAATCGGGGTCCTCTTCGAAGAACGAAACGGCCTTCTCGCCACCAACTTCGCAACTCAGCGTCAATCGTTGTTGGCGAAGAACGAAGACGCCACGCTGAAAACGATCGAAATGGAAGGCAAGAAAGTCTCTTTCCTCTCGACTGCGGATAATCGTCTCCGGTCCTACTATGCTCGCGATGGCAAGTTTCATTTCATTACGACGTCGCGGGAAGTCGCTCGCCGATTCCTGCAGACTTCTAGCGGTCGCCGCACACTCGCCGGAATGTCTGAATTTAAATACGCTCGAACGACGATGCCCAATTCGCTCAAGCATACGGTGTTCCTCTATTTCTCGTCCAAGTTCTGGGAAGGTCTGGTAAGCCCGCACTACCATGTGGAACTCACGCGACGCCTCCAGGCTGCTACAGACATTGAGATGGTACAGTTGGCGCAACTCGCGGCCAGCAACGAGGGTGTTGCAGGCGACACGATCGACGAACTGGTCAAGGCCCAACTGCTGCCAGTAAACTTCGGTCGACGAGGTGATGGCAGCGGTCCGATCATTGGACCAATCGGGGTCATCGACTCGAAACGTGGCGAGCGTGGCCTGTTCACTCCGATTCCAGATGTCGAAGTTTCCGCGTTGACCAAAGACGAGGCGACTCGCTATCAGGAAGTCCTTAGTCGCCTTCAGGACCAATGGCGTCAAATGGATCCCGTCATGCTGGGCGTACGACGGTTCGCTCTGAATCGGGAGGGCAAAGAACGGCTCGTCATCGATGCCGAAATGACGCCGACCAACGAAGAGAAGTACGGTTTCTTGATGTCGATGATTGGTCCACCAGTCACACACAAAGTGTCCCCGGTCGCGGGAGATATCATTTCGGTTCAGGCGTCACTGCGAGGCGGCCTGTTATCCCCAGCTGTTCGGCCTCACCAAATGTTCCTTGGCATTCAAGACACGCAACCGATTACGAACCTGCGGCCCACGGGGTTTTGGGAAACGCTCCAAGTAATGAAGTCCGCACCGGCGTACTTGGGATCTCGGCCCAAAGCGGGGTTCATGGATTTCTTGCCGATACTCGGTGGCGGGCAGCCTGACGAATTTGGCTACTCCAAACTTTTGTTTGGTCTCTGGAGATGGCAGCGCAACGATTTTTCCGTACTCTCCTTTGATCCGGCGGTTCTTCAACGAGTTTCACCGCACTTGGGAGTGGAGGAAACGGATGATCCCGCGCAAATCCGAGTTCACGTCGGCGACCTGAAACAATCGCAACTGTCCGGATGGATAAACTCGCTGGCACACCAGCGCGCGAGAGCGGCGTCGGTTGGCAACGTGCGACTTATCAATTCGCTCTCGCAACAACTTTCGGTTCCACGCGGGAACGCAAAGCAAGTCGCCAACCATCTGCTCGACACCGAATTGACGTGCAGCCTCGGAG
>JBLHLE010000702.1:0-4799 GCA_047620805.1 Pirellulaceae bacterium | reverse complement strand
CTGGATTGACGGTTGGTCAAGTTTTGGAACTCGAAGTCAGCAAGCGGCCGTGGGCGACGCCATCGCGACCAGCTATTTCGACAGATCAAAAAAACTGGTCGACCGGTCCTTTAGGAGTCGGTCGCGGTAAAGGTCTCGTCTACCGAATCCCTATTGATTCGCCGACCATGTGGTTCGCCTGGGGGCCGCCCTTCGTTGCTTCTCACGCGGAGCAACTGGTGCAGGAAGCCAGCGAGTTGCTGACGGACGCGACGGCCGTAGAGTTGTGCAAATCGCGTGGGAATCTCAGCGTGCCTGCGCTTCGAGTCGCCAGTAAGGAAGCTGGTAAGCCAGAAGTTTGGGTGCAAGCCCGACAGCATGCGTGGGAATCCGGTTCGAGTTGGGTTTGCGACGGATTCGTTCGCTGGTTGGTTTCAGATCATCCCCGAGCCATCGCCGCTCGATCGCATGCCAATTTCACGATCGTGCCCATCATGGATATGGACAGTGTCGCAATGGGAGCTGGCGGAAAGAGCCAGCAGCCAAACGATCACAATCGCGATTGGGGGGACAATCCTCATTGGCCTGAAGTCGCCACCGCGATGAAGCAGATCCAGTATCTGGATAAAAACAAAAGGATGGCATTGTTCATCGACCTTCACAACCCCGGCGCAGGAGAGCGGAACCCGTTCTTCTACGTTACCCCGCGGGACATGTTAGCGCCGAGTGCTCTGAAGAATCTCGATGCATTCCTTGCCGCCGCCAAATTGGAGATGGGAGGAGTCCTCCCTTACAAGGGCGAGACGCGCGAGTCCGGGCCGACCTACGACAAGAATTGGCGGAAGATCAGCAAGAATTGGGTCTCGTTTAACGCCAATGAAAATGTCGTGGCAGTGACGCTGGAGACGGCCTGGAATAGTCCCAACAGCAATGTGAAAGGTTATTCTGAAGTCGGTCGCAACCTCGGACTTGCCGTCGAACTCTATTTGCGTTCCAAGCCACTGGACGAACAACTGCCTGCCGCGGAATGACGTCAAAGTAACCACTCCCACATTGCTCAATGAAGATTTGCAAAAAGAACGTTGGAGTGTCCCTTGTCAAAGCGTCGTTGGAATCGTCTCAATAAAACCATCTCGATCTGCGAAAATTGTGATCGACTTGTCGCGCATTGTCGCAATATCGCGGAAGTGAAACGGAAGGCGTATCTGGATTGGGATTATTGGGGCCGACCGGTCCCAAATATGGGAGACTTTCAAGCTCGCTTGCTGATCGTTGGGTTGGCACCCGGCGCCCACGGCGCAAATCGAACTGGCCGAATGTTTACGGGGGACCGTAGCGGCGATTGGCTGTTTCGCGCTCTTCACAAAGCAGGGTTTGCCAATCAGCCCAATTCCGATTCGGTGAAGGACGGCTTAGAGTTGACGAATTGCGCGATCACCGCGATTTGCCATTGTGCACCGCCCGATAATAAGCCGACGACTAGTGAGATCCACAAGTGCCGCGACTACTTGGTAGAGACGTTTGATTTACTTCAGCCTAAGGTGTTCTTGGCCCTCGGGCAGATCGGTTGGAAGGGCGCCATCGATGAATTTGTGCGACGAGGATGGTACGCAGGAAAGCGACCCAAGTTCGGCCATGGCGCGGAGGTACAACTGTCTGAGGGACGAGTACTCATCGGCAGCTATCATCCCAGTCAGCAGAATACATTTACCGGCCGACTGACAGAAGAAATGTTGGACGCTGTATTCGCAGCGGCAAAGAAACACCTTGAGGCCGAGTAAGTCAACGGCCAGCATCCGACGATCGACACGCCCAGCCAGGCGTCCAAGTAGCCCTCACGGCCCACGCTATTGACTGCCGCATTTTCGCCGCTTGAGTACGCGGGCCAGCAGAGTTCTTGAAAGTCGCCTTTCGCTTCCAGTCTGATTCTCGCAGGAGTACTCGTGACGCACAGTCGCCTTCCGCTCCGCGGAATTGCGTTCGTGGATGCATTGAGCACTTGAGCCCCGCTATTTCGCATTGTGGCTGAGGTCTCTTGAAACGGCGAAATTGTTGGCCGAAAAAGAACGCTATACACATTAGTCAATGCGACTGAGCATTTGATACGTTGAGTTGAATTCACGGACTTGCGGTACAAACCAAGTCGCTATTCCGCGGCAGCTGAAGGCGTCACAGCGTCCACCGTTGGACCTTAAGACGTGCTGCACTTCTCATGCCCCACCCGGAGCTGACACTCCGACCTCCCCTTCTCAGTTCGTTTTAGGCCGCCGATGAATCGTCAGCCTAAAACAAACTGAGTGGGGCGGTGACACTCGCAAGGCCGCTACTGCAAGAAACTGTCGTATTCTAACTGAACGTCGCAAGCTAACTAACGGTTGTGGAATTGCGGATGCAGCGATGGCTTGTCCAATGGAACATTTTCTCTTTTTGATTTCGCCTGTCAGTCGCATATACTCTGATGGTTGAAGATTTGTCTGCCCTTTGAATTGTGCCCTTTGAATTGTGACCTTTGAATTGTGACCTTTGAATTATGACTCACCAAAGAGGACACTCGATGCGCGTTTCTTTTTTCGCAAAACTGCTATTTGTGTTTTTTGTCGCGGCCATTTGGCAGTTCGATTCGATGTCCGTCGCCGATGATCTTTCCTTCGATACAAACAACCGCGCCCCCTGGACTGGCTCCCGCATCAACGGAACGCCCGATCCACCGCCACCGTACAGGACGACAGTGGCGTTTGCTCACTTGAAGTTCGAGGAACCGCTGGCAATGACGTCGGCGCCCGGAACGGATCGACTATTCGTGGTCGAACGATTTGGCAAAGTCCGCTCGTTTGCGAATCAACGAGATGTTCGTCAGGCAGAAGTGCTGCTAGACCTCGGTAAAGATAAACCAATCTACGGTCTAGCCTTCCATCCGCGATTCGCCTCCAACGGCTACTTCTATATCACGTACCACGTCAATCCCGCCGAGGAAACTCCGCGGGGAACGCGCGTGTCGCGGTTTCAGGCACGTGGCGACGACCGGCTCGAGGCCGCTCCCGATTCTGAACAGGTCATTTTTGAATGGCCATCGGGAGGGCACAACGGCGGCTGCCTGAAGTTCGGCCCGGATGGATACCTCTATATTGGCACCGGCGATTCGAGCGGTATCGCGGATCAACTGCTCAACGGACAGGACCTTAAGACCGTGTCGGGAGCGATCTTGCGGATCGACGTCGACAAAGTGGAAAAGGGAACTGCATATGCGATTCCGCAAGACAATCCGTTTGTTAAAAATGACCAGGCGCGGCCGGAGATCTGGGCCTATGGCTTGCGGCAACCGTGGAAGTTCAGCTTCGATCGCGGCAACGGCGATCTGTGGACTGGCAATGTGGGACAGGATCTGTGGGAACAGATCTTCCTGATCCAGCGGGGCGGTAACTATGGCTGGAGTGTGATGGAAGGCAGTCATCCGTTCCGGCCCGAGCGGACCCGCGGCCCGGCGCCGTTTGTCGCGCCGATCGTCGAACACGATCACGCCGAGTTTCGATCGATCACTGGCGGATTCGTTTATCGCGGGTCGCGGCTGCCGACGCTGAAAGGTGCGTACATCTATGGCGATTACGACACGGGCAAAATCTGGATGTTTCGCTATGACCGTAAAACAAAGCAAGTGTCGGAGCACCGCGAGCTCTTCGATTCAACCTTGCGGCTCGTTGGTTTTGGCGAAGATCACGACGGCGAGTTGTACCTGGTCGACCATATGCGAGGTCTGATCTTCGAGTTGGTTGAGAACGCAGATGCAGGTCGAGAGTCCAATTTTCCACGCAAGTTAAGCCAGACGGGTTTGTTCGCCTCGGTGGTAGATCATCGCCCGGCCGCTGGCGTTATTCCCTATTCAGTCGCCGCGCCGCAATGGACCGATGGCGCGACCAAAGAACGCTTCCTGGCCTTGCCGGGGAACTCGCAAGTTGCATTCGACGGTATCACTTATCCGCAGCCCGCGCCAGGCGCACCGCATGGATGGAAGTTTCCCGACGGTGCTGTGGCGATTGAGACGCTGTCGCTGGAACTTGCTCCCGGACAGCCAAAGCGGCTCGAAACGCGGATCCTGCATTACGAACAGCTGGCGGGGGGCGAAGACGTCGGCGATCAGTTTTGGCGAGGCTACACGTATGTTTGGAATGACGAACAGACGGAGGCCACCCTGCTGGAGGATCCACTCGGCAGGGACCGAGCCTTCACCATTGAAGACGCGACCGCTCCCAATGGCAAACGGCAGCAGACGTGGCACTATCCAAGTCGCACCGAGTGTACCGTCTGTCACAACATGGCGGCCAAATATGTGTTGGGAATCAATACGCGGCAAATGAACCGCGATTACAACTACGGCCACGGGTCGGTCAACCAAATCGAAACTTTTAGGCAGCTGGAACTGTTCACGGACAAACTGCCTGCGGAGCCCAAAACTTTACCGAAGCTGGTCGACTACAGAGATACGTCGCACGATCTGAATCAACGAGCTCGCTCGTATTTGCACGCCAACTGTTCGCACTGCCACCGCAAATGGGGAGGCGGCAACGGCGAGTTTCTATTGCTGGGGACCGTCGATTTGGAAAAGATGGGAATCGCGAACGTCAAGCCAGCGCACGGTGGGTTCAATATCCCGGGAGCGAATGTCTTGACGCCCGGAGATCCGTATCGTTCCGTACTCTTCTATCGCGCGGCCAAGCTCGGCCCGGGACGTATGCCGCGGTTAGGCTCGTCGGTGGTCGACGAGGCTGGTGTGAAGTTGCTACACGATTGGATAGCACAGCTGCCGTCGGAAACTCGCCCGACGC
>JBLHLE010000701.1:0-4807 GCA_047620805.1 Pirellulaceae bacterium | reverse complement strand
GGAACCATCGTCGATTACGGAAGCTGTGCACCCGCTGCGGCATTCATAGCAGTGTTCAAAAAATTCGCCGTCGATATCACCGTTGCAGAAGCGCGAGAACCGATGGGTAGAGCGAAACGAGATCACATCGCCGCCATCTTGGCGATGCCCGCGGTCGCAGAACGCTGGCAAGCAGAGCACGGGGCGGTTCCAACAGAGACCGATATCGACCAACTTTACGAACAGTTCCTGCCCACGCAACTAAGCTGCTTGAAAGACTACAGCCGCCTTATCCCCGGCGCACTCGAAACGGTCGCCGAGTTGCGGCGACGGGAAATAAAGATCGGCTCGAGTACTGGATACACACACGAAATAATGAAAGTCGTAATGGGAACAGCGGCGGAGCAGGGCTTTGAACCCGACAGCATGCTCTGCGCGGGAGATGTCGAATATGGTCGACCGGCGCCGTGGATGTGCCTGGAAAATGCAAAACGGATGGAAGTCTATCCCGTGCAGGCGATCGTTAAAGTTGACGACACTCCCGTCGGCATCGAGGCAGGTCGAAATGCAGGCATGTGGACGGTCGGCGTCACCAAAAGCGGCAACCTCGTGGGCCTCAACGAGGAAGAGCTCGCCAATGTGGACGCAAGTGAACTACAGAAAAAGATCGATGCCGCCGCCGAACGCCACTTCGCCGCCGGCGCTCACTACGTCATCGAGTCCGTCGCGGACCTGCCCGCAGTGCTGGACGACATTAACTCACGCAGCGGCTCGTCCTTTCGCAGTTAGAACGCAAATCCACCACTTGAACCACTTCACCTGTCATCAAAACGAGCACGCCTGTCGCGATAACGCGACACTTTTCGGGCCTCGTCATAGCTCAATGCTCACGTTTATACATTTGGCATAATCTTTGCATTTGATATCAAGTGAATGACTGGCACCCGCCCAGTCCCCCCGCTAGGAGAACGCAAAGGAATTTTGACATGACGAGAATCGCACTCGCTCTGGCCGTTGTACTTGGGATCGGTCTCGCTGAGATGTCCACTGCGGAAGCAGCAAATCCGCGCCACCGCGCACATAGTGGCCATCAATCGCACAGCAGCTATCGTTCACCGAGCACCTATCAATCGCGCAACATCTACTCGGGACGTAGCCACAACTATGGTGGCGCGAATCTTTATTCCGGTCGAACCTACTCATATCGCCCGAGTGGTCATTACGACTACCACGACACCAGTCATTACGACTACCATGCGCCTAGCTACCAGCGTCACGGAAATCATTACGATTACCAGCCTGGTCACTACGACTTCCATCGCACTGGTCACTACGACTATCACCAAGGTAGCCACGGTTATCGCCACTAGATTGGATTGTCGGCATTAGACTGGATTATCGCCACTAGATTGAGTTATCGCCACTCGATTGAGTTATCGCCACTAGATTGAGTTATCGCAAAACGCAAAACGCCGTAGCTTTGTAAGCCGCGGCGTTTTTTTGTCGTTTGATAACCAATTCACAAAGAACTAGATCAGCTCTTTTATCAGCTCGCCGCCTTTTACGAGATGCAGCGGTTGATCTTCGGGAGTAACGTATTCGGCATTCGGATTCATGCCGAGGAAATGGCAAAACGTGACGAACAGATCCTGAACAGCAACTGGGCGTTCGGTCACATCGTTGCCATCTTTGTCTGTCGCGCCGATGACCTGTCCAACCTTTACTCCTGCCCCTGAAAAACAGGTCAACCAACCTTTGGCGTAGTGATCGCGTCCACCGTCCTTTTTGATTTTCGGTGTCCGTCCGAACTCACCCATCCAAACCACGAGCGTATTTTCAAGCATACCGCGTTGCTCGAGATCCATGAGCAGAGTGGCGTAGGCGGGATCGGCTTCGTTGCACAAATTTGGAGTATCCTCAAAGCCGCGTCCGTGGGTGTCCCAACCAGCATCATTGCGACCGCCGGTGCTAAAAACTTCGACGAAGTTGACACCGGTTTCGACGAGTCTTCGCGCTAATAGACAGCCTTGCCCAAACGACGTGCGACCATATTGATCGCGAAGTTTTTCCGGTTCTTCGTCTAAGTCAAAAACTCTCACTTTGGGACTGAGCACAAAGCGGCTAGTTCGCTCGTAGATCGCTTTCTTCTCTTCGACGACGCTGTTGCGACCAGCGCGAGCGAACTCACCATCCAGTTTTCCAGCAAGCGCCAGACGTCGCTGCAACACTTCGGCGTCGACGGTCGGGACCACATCGTCGGGAATATTTCCAGGAGCGTCGACTTTGAACGATTCATAGCGTGCGCCCAACACTCCACTATTGACATCGCGCGTCTTGATGCGAGGTTTGCCAATCCGCACAAACGCGGGCATCTCAAATGTTGGATCGTGCCTTTGTTGAGCGACAACCGACCCCCAAGTTGGATAGGCGATCGCTGGATTGATGGGGTAGCCAGTGCGGACGAGCTTGATTGCTCGGAAGTGATCAGCTTCGTTACTTCGCATGGAACGAATGATCGCCATCTTGTCGGCGACTTTGGCAGTTTCAGGCCAAAATTCGGCGAAGTTCACTCCGGGCAACGCAGTTTGAATTTCTTTCGCAGGTCCCTGATTCTTGGAACCCGGTTTCGGATTAAACGTTTCGAATTGGCTCGGACCGCCGTCCATCCACAGCAGGATCATCGACTTACCCTGCTTCTTCAATTCGGCGGCTTGCGCCACCAGCAAATCGCGCCATCCAACGGTCAATGAGCCGGCAGCGGCACCTGTCATCATTTGGCCGAGGAAGGCCCTGCGATTGACGGTGCCGTGGCGGGTCGTGCCGATATCCCAAAACGAACGAATCATGTTTCGATTCCTGCTGTTATACAAACAGTATGATCACTAAAACTTCGTGGTGAACTCGGCGGAATTGAGTAAACACCAAAGCAAATCTTCAAAGCCAGATTTTCGATCTTTGACAGATCCAAGGTGGTCGTTGGCAATCTTAATCTCACGGTCGGTCGGATTGCGTGCCAGTACGCGCTGATAGAGCTGAGCAACAGCTTTCGCATCATCCTTTTCTTCTTTGAGAAGCTTGGCCAACATCGTATCTTTGTCTTCACTGGCATCGATGTGAGCTTGAATCTGCGGGTTGTTCATCATGAACATCGCCTGCTTCATGGTCCGCGTAATCAAATTGTCCGAAAAGGACGGATCGTAACCAAAAGCGACGTTTACCAAATCCCGCGTGCTCTTGGGGGGTGGTGGGAAACGAACGGCGCCGGTTTTCTTCTGTCTCTCGGGAGTCACGTTTTCAATGCCAATAGCCTGAACGAGCGAGTCGAATACTTCGTCGCCACGAAGTTTTTTCGCGATGGCCGTCAGCAGTGGCTTATCATCTTCCATCTTCGACGCTTGTTGATAAGCTTTCGATGTCATGAGTAAACGGAAGACAGCTCGCGGCCTGAATTCGTTGGCGACAAAATGACTAGCCAAGCTCTCCAGAATCTCGGGGGCAACGATGGTGGCGTTCTCCCCCATTTCGTCTACTGGTTCGGCAAACCCTCGTCCCAGCAATCTGGCCCAAACTCGATTGACGTAAGTCTGCGAGAAGCGGGCATTGTCGGCGGAAACCAGCCAGTGCCCAAACGTGGTTCGACGATCGATATCCGCCAGCGACAGATCGTACTCGTCACCAGCCAGCGTCATGGGTTTGACACTGCCTTTCTTTCCCTCGATCGCTTGCTCACCCTTAGGTTTGCTCACGACTTCAATCCCGTTGCTGTCCAACTGAGCGATTTTGGCTTCGGCGCGAACGAAAAACGCTGCGATACCGTGAAATGTTTCTTGTGGCATGTCTTGAAACGGATGGTCGTGACACTCTGCACATGCAATCTTAGTACTCAAGAAAACGCGAGTCACTTCGCCGGCAATCCGATTCGCGTCACCTTGATGAAAACCGATAAACGTCGCCTCCGGTGTAGCGCCAACTTTCCCTTGAGCGGTCATCATCCGAAAAACGGTCTCGTTCCAACTTTTATCTTCGTTCAATTGGTTCGTCAACCAAGTCCTGAATGGCGTGTAGTCGTGAAACGTCAGCTGTGGCTCTTGCTGTCGAGACCCAATCACGTCGACCCAGAAGTTCGCCCAATTGCGACCGTATTCTTCTTGCATCAGCATCCGGTCAATGGAGAGCCCGCGCTTGTCCTGCGAGTTGTCAGACAGGAATTCGAGCAGCTCATCTCGAGTTGGCTGGCGGCCCAAGAGGTCTAGTGAAGCCCGCCGGAGAAAGTGTTCGTCCGTTGTCAATTCGCCCGTCGTGATACCAGGAACTTTTTCTTCGAGCATCTTGTCCAGCTCCGCCGGAGTCAAAATTGCAAACTTCTGCTTAGTGGCAAGCGGCTTGAACTCGACGACTTTGAGCGGTTCTGGTGCAGTTTTTTTTGCGCCTGACTTCGCCGTCGCTGGCTTCGGAGCGACAGCGAGCTTCTTGACACTCGCCTGCGCCCGTATCACATCCGCAACTGGCACGATCCAAACGCCGTCGGCGATAACATGTTGCTTAGTACCTTCAGTGGATACGACGACTTGAAGTTCTCGGTTTTGCGTCCACTCGAATTCGCCGAGTAAGTGAAAACTGCCACCCCAAGTCGGACGCTTCGATTGGTCAACCATATATTCTTCGAGCAGATCGCCACTACTAAGAAGTCGAACCGGCACTTTCTTATCCCGATTCGAACCAGAACTGTACGAGAGCAACAATAGGTACTTATCTGTCTTGGGAACTTTCAGGTCAAACGTGACCGTCTTTTCACCCTTCTCAGTATTGTTATCGTGCAGATAGCGTG
>JBLHLE010000700.1:0-4809 GCA_047620805.1 Pirellulaceae bacterium | reverse complement strand
GAGTCTTTGATGTTGTGATCCACGCGCGTACTTTTTGAGGCGCGATGTCAGAAGTTACGGACATCGTTGACGCTTCGCCATTGTGATCGAAATTCCAAGTGAGTTTGGGGAGAGTTTTGTTTTGTCCAACGCTATCGTTAAATGCTTTGATCGATCCAATCAGTCTGGGGAAGTCTGTCAAACCGTGTCGATTGTTGGGGACGTACAAAATGTATTTGGGGCCCAGCAGTTCGTTCCAATAGATGTTCAGTGAGTCCAGTGGCCAGTAATCGTCGTTGGTTCCTATGATAATCAGCTTGGGTTGCTTGAGTTGCTCGCGGTAGTTGAAGGGATCAACGATTTGTTGCAGTTGTTTTCCGCGTGGAGTTCCAAGATGTTTATCGAGTCCCTGTTCTGTGTAGTCGTCGATCATGCGGGAGAGTTTGCCCCAACTTTTCTTTTGATGCTCAAGGTGTGCTTCCATGTTGAGCATGTCGATAACCATCGGAGCAATTCCGGTTACTCTCGGGTCAACGGCGCCCGTTAGCCACGTTGTCCAGCCGCGTTTTGATGCGCCGGTGACTGTAAAGCCCTTAATCTTCAGGTTCCATTCTTTACTGGAAAATTCCTGTACGGCATCCATCGCTTTGACGGCGCTTTTGGTCATCGGCAATAGGAGCGGCCAATCGGATGTCCCGCCTTTTAGGAATTCGCTAAAAGTGTGGGCGATCGCAGCGTCTTCATACTTGCCGTCAAAGATTGGCTGATGTGGAACTTGGAGCAGGACGGCGACGGTCGTCTGTAATTGTTCCGCGGCAAAGGCGAACGATTTCGCGGCCGACGGAATTGCCTCGGGATTGTCCTTGGCTGCTCGCGAGGCGCTCCAAGCTCCTCCGCCGATGACTAGCACGGCCTGCTGGGATTTCTTATCGATGTTTTTAGGGCGAATGACAAACAACTGGTGTTGCCATACCACGTCTTGCCATTTTTGGGAGGTGAGCGTGAGTTCGACGTATTCGGTAGCGCCAATTTCGCCTCGGCGGCGTTCCGTCCATTGGTAGTTATCGTCCTGGCGGTTAACGTATTTCTGAAGTGTTGGATCGGCGGCATCCGCCGATTCCAAAGCAGGTTGAAAAACAGTTTGGAAAACCGTGCAGACGATGATTAACGCGCAGGCTAATCGAGAAAAACGAAGCATGGTCACTCTCCTGTGATGGTTACTGAACGTAGCAATGTGCACTATGAAAGTGTCCCCACGGATGCGTCGTTGGGTTGCCCCAATTAACCGCGGTTCGGGCAGCGATTGAGCAGAGCCAATTCGTTGAGTGTTGTCAACATCTTACGTCGGGAATGTTGACGCGAAACAACGCGGAAACTGTTGGCGATTACCGAACGCAACGCGCTGCAGATTGCCAAAGAAAACCCATCTGTAATTAGCCAAATCTTATTCAGGATTCATTTGACTGGTTGCAGCTCCAACCTATTGTTAACTTGCACCCGGGCCTTGGGGAGGGGAACGGGGGCATATGCACGGCGGGGATAGCTGGGAGCTTGAGGGGACCCCGCCGTGTTTTTTTCTATCGAATAGTTCTAATGCTGGACTGCTCATGATCTTGTCCAACCCTCTATCTGTTGCTTCGAAACGGCCTCTGCGACGAATTCGCAAAGCGTTCTCTTTGGTTGAAGCGATAATGGCTTTGGCCATGTTGGCATTCGCCGGTTCGATCCTGTTGATGGTCTCCAGTACAGCGATTGACACGGCAGACGACTCACTAGAGCAACTGCTGGCTCGCGGTTTTGCCGAACGCATGGTGGACGAGGTCCTTAGTTTTCCTTACATGGAAAACCCCAGTGGCGGCAATCAAACCATGCCGGGCCCCGAGGCTGGTGAATTTGTGACATTGAATCTCGGACTCTACTGGGGCTCCCGTGTCGGTTTTGATGACACTGGCGATTTTAACAAGTACGTCAGTTACCCGCTCTCCAATCGCTACGGCGTAGAGCTGGGCAAAGACATCCACAACGGACCGGGGACCCGCGTTGCCAGTGGACAAGTTAAAAACGAACTGTTCAATACGTGGTATGGGCTGGTCTACGTCAAATACGCAGATTCCAGCAATCTGTCGCAAGATCTGACTTCCGGTACGAGCGATTATCGGTCCGTAACCGTCCATATCATGGACAGCAAAGCCGAACCCGATCGCGAAATCTATAGGGTGCGCCGTGTATATTCATTCCTTGGCCAATAGCCGCACGCTACGTAATCGACGAGCTTTCACTGCCGTGGAGTTGATCATGGCGGTAGCGATTCTATCGATCATGATGCTTGGCTTGGCGGGGCTCACATCCGCTGTACAGATGAGCCACGACCATACGCATAGTCGACACCTAGCGATGCAAAATGCACGCGTGGTATTGAATCGAATGCAACGTACTGTGGTCAATTGCCAGACGAGTGATGAGTTTCCCGGGGCAATTGTGGTTCTGCGAAACGGAGGCCCCGATCGGCTCGTCGTTTGGAGTCCTGAAACGACGGCCAGCGATCCTGAAGGTCGACCGCTTGTAAACGAGTTGATCGTATTCTGCCCACACCCGACGTCCAAGAACCGCCTGATGGAGATCCGCGACGCCGACGATACATCACAGGCACCAGTATATGGAAGTACCGCCGCATGGCGGGACGTGATCGATGATATTCAGGACAATGCAGACCTGGACGGCATCGAACTTACGGACCTTCTCGATACCGTAACAATAAGTGGGATTACTTATGGCTGGATTCGATTTAGCGCGATTCTACAGCCCACCGATACGAACTTGAGTGACTTGGGAGCTGGTTCGATCACTTGGGAAGAAGTCCCTTGGGTGCAGGGCATTTACAGTGATAGCGTGGGATTGCGCCAGGTCAGGTGCCCGATCGAGATGCAATTGAATACGGGCGACGAAAAAATTCCCTTCTTCTGGTCGGCGGCTCGATATTTCGACGTAAACAAATAGGCCAGACGTGCCTACCTAGCCGATACAAACCTAAAGGTCGCCACCTGGCGAAGTTTGAATCGGTGCATGTGTTCGGAAGGAATGAGTTATGACGAGTCGTAATTGGACGAAGTGGACTTTGTTGGTCGGTGCCAATGTTTTGGCTTGGTGCATGCTAAGTTTGTATGGACCAATTGGCGCTGCACCTAAAGGTGGTGTTCAGCCATTTGCCAACTCGGTTGACCAACGAAACGAAATGATTCGCGAACTCAAAGAGATCAACACCCTTTTGAGCGAGCAGAATCAATTGCTTAAGAAACTAAATTTATCCGATGCCAAACCAGCTCAGAAGACATCCGGTAGGTAGCAGCCGCCCAGCATTTACGCTGGTCGAAGTGTTGATCGTCGTTCTATTCATCGCCATTCTCGCCGCGATGACAGTGCAGTCTATCGAGGCTGATATCCCGGATCGGCTCAACGCCGCTTGCGAAATAATGATCGCGGATATCGATCAAATTCGCGAATTGGCGATCGTTAACAACACTCAGTATCAGATCGAATTCTTTAAGTCGACCAACACGATCGTCGTCCGTCACTCGGGTCCAAACAGCACGTTTGACGTGCTACCCGTTTCTCCCTTCATGGTGGCGAATAATCTGGGGACTGAGCTCTCCTATGTGGTTGGCAGTAGTGGCATTGGTATTGCTCCCGAATTGGTGCTTGTCGAGGATCCTGCGGACAACGAGTTTACGACAGTCGACTTTGGGACCCTTGGCGAAACGGTTACGCGCAGTGTCGTTACCAGAATTTGGTTTGGCTGCGGCGACGGCGATAGACGCCGTTACAAGAATGTCGACATCAATCCGATTACTGGGCTCGCCAAAGTTGGTGAACTTCAAGTGACGAGTCCAGAGTGAGCGAGGAACACCGACGATGATTAAGATGGGTGGTCTTTCAAGAACGCGAATTGGCGTCGACGTGGGGACGCGTGCCGTAAAGCTCGTGCAGTTTTGCGGCGACGGCAAACGCCTGATGGATACAGCTCGTTGGGACTTCGGACCCTCCGATGAATCAACGCTCGAGGAGGAAGATTACGAGGCCTGTGTTTCCGACGCAATTAATCAGGCCAGAGACGCTCACAACTTTAGAGGGAAAGAGGCCATCGTCTGCTTGACCAACCGCGATCTATTTATTCAGAACATTCGCGTTCCCACTGGGACAGCGGAGGAAATCGAACGCTCTGTTCGCCAAGAGGCCGTCGGCCGCCTCCCCTATTCCTTGGACGATGCCGAATTGAAGTACATCGAATCCGGCGACGTCAAACAGGGTGACAATGTGATGCGCGAAGTGATTGTCTTCGCTTGTCCCAGATCTACCGTGCGGAAACTCATTAGACGGGTGGAGGCGGCGGGACTCATTCCGGTCTCCATTGACCTCGAACCCGCTGCCGTCTTACGCACATTCGTGAATCAATATAGTAGGCAGGAAGACGCGAAAGTACGGACCTTGGTTCTACACGTCGGACACTCGGCGACCCTGGTGATGATCGCCGAAGGCGAGGAAGTTTTCTTTGTCAAATACGTGGATATCGGCGGTCGCGACATGGACAAGGCGGTGGCCGATTTCCTCGAACTCGACCGCTACGACGCCTCTTCATTGCGGCGTTTCAACGGCGAACGTCGCGAAGATCGACGGGACCCTGAAATCGAGCGATCGGTGGGCCAGGCAATCCGCCCCATTCTGGATCGGCTGTTCAAGGAATTGGCAATGTGCCTGCGTTACCACAGCGTTACGTTTCGTGGTAAACCTCTGGGACGCATTGTTCTGGGTGGACCAGAAGCGACAGATGAGTTA
>JBLHLE010000699.1:0-4809 GCA_047620805.1 Pirellulaceae bacterium | reverse complement strand
ATGCCGCTTCTTGCCACTGTGAACATCCCAGATGCGAACCGTACGGTCACGACTCCCTGTCGCTAGCCAGCGCCCATCGGGGCTGAAAGAAACACATGTTGCCGAAGACAAATGGCCTTGCAAGCGATGCCGGAGTTCTCCAGAGGAGGTATCGTACAGCATGACATGGTCTTCTGACGCGATCGCGATTTCCTTCCCGTCCGGTGAGAAGGTTGCATCGAAGCAACGTGTCGGTGTCTCAAAAACGCAATGTTGTTCTTCCGCGTCAACGTCCCAAAGGCTTGCCGTGCCATCTCTACTTGTGGAAACGAGAAGCTTGCCGTCCGGTGAAAATGTGATCCGATCGACACGCGCTTCGTGGCCCAACAATAACTTTTTGATTTTCTCGGTTTTCCTGTTCCATATGCGAATGCACCCGCTGGCGTGACCGGTGGCAATCCTCGCGCCAGCGGGCGAGACGGCCAGAGACGTCCCTTTGTCTTGAAGCCTGCTGCCGAAAGGCTGCACTGCATTCGCCTCTTTGTTCCAACGCGTGATCGCGTGCTGCCTGATAATAAACAGTTCATCGCTGGAGGGCGAAAAATCAGAGGCGACCGAGTTGCTGACATTCAGTTCCCGCCGAGATTGGGTATGACCTGCCCATGCGCGAATAGTACGATCCCTACTTGCCGAGACGAGCCGTTTTCCATCGGGTGAAAAGTCGATCGACCAAGCTCGCGACGGATGAGCTCGAAAGGCAGCTGGCCAAACGTGCGAGCTGGCAGTATCAGATGCCCCGACTTTGTCATCCAAATGCCACGTGCGAATGACGCCGCCTAAATCGCTCGATGCCAATATCTCGTCGCTCGGATGGAATGCGACATCCCAGATCTCGTCCTCATGACCAGCGAACGAGGCAACTATTTCGCCCGTTCGTGCATCATAGACGCGAACCATGTTCTCGTCGGTGCCGACGGCAATGAACGCGCCGTCGGGGGAGTATCGACAACATTTAGGTGATTCATGGTAGATTGGAAAATCCAACGACGCCACCAGTTTCCGAGGATTCAAGTCCCAAATCCGGACGTCAAGTGGCCCTTCGACGACGACACAGGATTGTCCGTCCGGCGACACGGTAAGCCCCCAAAATCCCCTGCCATTGTTGCCAAACGAGTCGAGCAACTTGCCGCTTTCGATATCCCATATTGTTGTTGGTGATTTTTCGGCGATTGCGATCACGGCTTGGCCGCCCAACGCAAAACAGACGCGGTAACCATGGGCGTTCTTAAATGCCTTGATGGTCTGAATTTCACTGAAAGTCTCTAGGTCCCAGATTCGGATCACACCGCCATAGCCGATTGAAGCCAGTCGCTTGCTATCCGCCGAGAAATCAAGGCCACGCACGAGCTCCACATGTCCGCTTAGCACCGCCAATTGACGATTACTGCGACCGTCCCAGATGTGAATCTTGCCATCGCAGCGCCCGGCGGCCAGGAACTTGCCATTGGGCGAGTGACGAACACTACAAACGCCGACTGCTACTTCAGCGATCGTGTGGGAACTTGCGGCGCCAAGCTGGCGCAGGTATCACCACTCAAAGCCGCGCAGATCCTTTCCTGTTTTCGACAGAGCATGTCGGTCAAGGAGACTTGAATAGTGCCCGACGTCGCCGCTTCCCCACGCTTGAGCTGCCAGTCGGACGTCAGCCGCATAGACCAATTGCTCCCCGAAAGCTTCGTTTCTCTGAGCAAGATCTCGCTGTTCTTCGGCAAATCTTTGTGCCTCATTGGCCTCCTGAGCTTGCCACAGGCTGACGATGGTTCCCAGGACTAACGCGACCGCAACCAAGGTGGAAGTCAGGAACACTGCCTTGTGTCGCGTGGCGAACTTCCGTAACCGGTACGCCGCCGATGGCGGGCAGGCAATCACCGGTTCATTCGCAAGATACCGCTCGATGTCGACCGAGAAGGCACTGGCCGATTCATAACGCCGGTTGCGATCCTTCTCCACCGCCTTCATCACGATCCAATCCAGCTCACCATGTACGATTTGCTGCAAGCGACGAGGATCGAGGCCTCGGCAGGCAGAGATAGTGCTACTGTCGGCGGCCTCGAGCGTGCTTAGTTGCACGCTTGGACGGGGCGGTTCTTCTTCACGCATGATTCGCCGCATTTCGTCGAATCCGGCTTGCCGGAGCGTTTCGCTATCAAA
Source organism: Pirellulaceae bacterium (assembly GCA_047620805.1). GTDB lineage: Bacteria > Planctomycetota > Planctomycetia > Pirellulales > Pirellulaceae > JBLHLE01. The sequence continues at coordinate 2,619 of JBLHLE010000699.1, read as the reverse complement.
AGGCGTCTTGCCCGATAACAATTCATAAAGCAGCACGCCCAGAGAGTAGACGTCGCTACGCGTGTCGATGTCGACGCCGCTGATCCCCGCTTGCTCGGGGCTCATATAAATCGGCGTGCCAATCATCTGCGAGAAATGCGTGTAGATGATCGTCTGCTCAGACATTTGTTGGCCGGTTGCCTTGGCGACCCCGAAGTCGATGACTTTGGGAACGCACTCTCCATCAATTTCCGTGACAAGCACATTCGATGGCTTGAGATCACGATGAATAATGCCTTTCAAGTGAGCATGCTGAACCGCGCGGCACACCGAGATAAACAACTCCAACCGCTGGCGCATTGGCATGGTCGTTTGATCGCAGTATTCGGTAATCGGGATTCCGCGAATCAGCTCCATCACAAAGTAGGGGCGACCGGCGTCGGTGCTTCCCGCGTCGATTATCTTGGCGATATTCGGATGGTCCATCAACGCCAACGTCTGCCGCTCAGCCTCGAACCGCAAAATTACCTGGTTGCTATCCATTCCCGCTTTGATGATCTTTAATGCAACCTTGCGGCGGACCGGTTGTTTTTGCTCGGCCACATAGACGACGCCCATACCCCCTTCGCCAATCTGTTCACGGAGGGTGTACAGACCGATCGTTGCGCCAACCAACTCGTCCTTAACCGAAGCCAACGCCATCGCGACCAATTCACCAGGAGGGGCGTCAAAAAACGAGTCTGGCTGTTCGTGGGCGCGCAGCAACGCCTCCAACCGCGCCCGCAATGCGGGGGCTTCTTTACATCCCTTGTCGAGGAACGCCTGTCTCTTTTCTGCGTTGTCAATTTCGAGGGCGGCCTCGAATAGTGCGTCTTCTTTCATTGCGGTCCGCTTCTCTGGTTGGGAGACCCAAAGCAGGCTTCAATTACTAATGCGAATTTGGCGCGTCGATTCTATCAAAGAATCTGGAAAGAAAACGAAATCAGACGGCGGGCGTGTCGTCGCCGGTGGTTAATTCCGCCTGGAGCCAGGCGCGTGCGAAAGACCAATGGCGATCCGCCGTTGCGGTGGAAATGCCAAGGGCCTCTGCCGTCTGCTTGATCGTTAAACCGGAAAAATACCGCATTTTGACGACTTCCGCCCTTTCCGAATGGTCCACGGAGAGCTTCTGAATTGCCTCATTGAGAGCCAGAAAACGATCGACTTTCTCTGAGATGGCACAGTCCACCGCTTCGGGAGACACACGCTGGCGCACGCCGCTACGTTTGAGACAGGATTTTCTGCGGGCATTTTCGACCAAGATCCGGCGCATCGCTTCCGCTGCGGCGGCAAAGAAATGGCCACGGCTTTCCCAGCCTTGATCATCGCTCTTACCGACCAGCCGGAGATAGGCTTCATGCACCAAGGCGGTGGCTTGCAGCGTGTGGTCCGATCGCTCGCCGAGCATTCGTAATGTAGCGAGTTGACGTAGCTCTTTATAGACCAACGGCAGCAACTGTTCGGCGGCAGGCGAGCCACCGTTGTCGTTGTCGATCTGATTCAGGATGAGTGTTACGTGCGACATACCTCCTAGGGTACCAGGCGAACTGCTCGAATAGTAGCTTCTACTCTTGACGTCGCGGGATACAAAAAAGGTTCGCGGCGATAAAAACGTTAACGGAATCCGGCTTCGGTTGGAGAATTGTCGTTGTTGATCACGCGGACATGTGAGGTTTCGTCGCCACAGAAGGGGGGTTGAGAGTCGACGGACCATACTTTGGAGGCTACCGCGCTGGTTCACGAGGCATACCTTCGGCTCGTCGATACCGAAAAAGCTCAGAACTGGGACACCCGCGGCCACTTCTCCGCGGCCACTTCTCCGCGGCCACTTCTCCGCGGCCACTTCTTCGCGGTGGCTGCTTGGAGTGCGCGCCCGCCAGTCGCAATTCGCGAGGCAAGAAGTGACTCACATACCAATGGGACATTGGAATCGAGCGTCCGAACGATATGAGCGTAGCGCCTGTTGACGCGGGGGTGGATAGACGGATTCCGCCCATGGACCAACTCGCCACGGCGGGTGCATCGATCCACGAGTCGGAAACTCGATTACAAACGCTCGACGAGTTCTTCGCAAATGCCGACGAGGACCTACTTGCCGATGCTCCGCTAGGCAGTCTGTTCTAGGCCACCTCAGAGGGTCGGCCAATGTGTAGTTTCGTATGTCCGATCGTTCCGGCCAGCAGAAAGCAAGATATAACCCGGCGGCGATCGTCAGCATCTTCCTTTCAAAAGCGGGCATTTCGATGCCGCAACGGCGGATCACCACTGGTGTTCCGCGCGTCTGGCTCCGCACGGGTTTGCCCCCAAAGGCGCCACTCCCAGCGTCTGATTTCGCATTTCTTCAAGAGTCTCAGATTTTCTTTGATAGAAAATTTGCGCCAATATCGCATTAGTAATTGAAGCCTCGTTTGGCCTCAAAACTAGCGAATCTACTTGGGGCCCTAAGTAGAAACGGAAAAATTCGGCTGGTGAGGCTGCATAGCAAACACGCTCCTCACCGGACAGACAATATCCAACCCGCGCACATCATTTTTCGCCGAACCAATTTCACTCATTGTCCCGACAGTAAATCCCACGGAAAAATCCCATGCTCAGATCGTT
>JBLHLE010000698.1:0-4809 GCA_047620805.1 Pirellulaceae bacterium | reverse complement strand
AGCCCGCCGCCACTATTTAAAAACAATCCCCAGCCAAGTTCTCCATTTGGAGAGGTGTCGAATAATCCCTGACCAATCCAGCCAGCGGCCGGATACACCCAGGCTTCAAACGTCGCGCCGGGGGATGACGCAGTCTGGTCGACAACCAAAGTGGTTTCCACAAACTCTTGGTGGTCGTCGAAGTCGATCGACACATTTTTTGGGAGTGTCGCGAGGTCGTTGAACGCGTAGGTATCCAGTTGTCCATCACCCCAATCGACCTCGTAGGACAGAATCGTATCAGTTCCCGGATCGTTTAACGGATCTAGCGTAAGCGCGTAGGCCGTTCCTTCATTCACATTGGCGTCGCGAACGAGCCCGACAACCGGAGCGACGTCGGTTACCTCGATCGCCAAGAACGAATTCCTGCCGCGCGTCATTCCGGTCGTCTCGAAGTTGCCATCCGTAACATTGATGTCGATGAAGGCGGCTTCGCCATATGCGACCGAGTTCAAGGTGAGAGCGACGTTCGAGGCTTCTGCGATAACGCCAGTATCGACAGCCGCATGATTGATTCGTTCGGCGACGTCTGCAAACGATTCGCCCTCCACCACCGAAATTAAAGTGCTGCCGATGTTGCCAGTCAGTGTAAACGTCGCGTCGCCGCTCACATTTATGACGGGAGCAACGTCGAAATTGACCACGGCGTTGAGTTCAGAAATTGTCATTCCAGCCAGGGCGTTCAAGTCGACTCCGGCCAAATCTGTTCCCTTCTGCAAGGCGGCAGCATAACTTGCGTTTTGGGCTCCGAAGTGCATAACGATCTGCGTTTCGCCCGGCGCCAGATTGAGTACATAGGAATAATTAATGGCTCCATTGGAATTAAAGATGGCCGTGTTTGGTTCGATTCCGCCTGCGCCGTCGATCACGTGCAGGATTACGGGATCGCCTCCGTTCTCGTTACTGTCGTCGGTCACTATCCAGTCATCGGCGAGCGAAAATGCGGTGTCGCCCGAGGAGGTGCCGGCGATATTCGTAGAACTACCCGAACCTAAATTCGTAGAAATGGCCACCGTGTACGAGGCGGCAGTTGTGCCGGGATTGCTGACAATTTCCAAGAATCTCGCATAGGACTGATCCACGGGAATAAAGACCTTGCGAGTGACCTGTACTGCGCCCTCTGTTTCGGGGCCGATCACGACTTCTCGACCGTCGAACTCGGTCTCGGCATTCGACGATCCCAAAAAGCCATTCAAATGGTGTCCATAATCGAAGGCGTCACTGCTGCCATCGTTAATAGACCCCGTCGCATTGATGTCCCACCAATAGCCCTCGCTATCGCGCAGGTCGTCCCGCTCGAGCGGGAGCGTCACCTGTTCACGCGGGCCATCAACAGTGACAAGATCTGCTGGGTATGTCAGGCGAGCATTCGCCGAGTGCGTACCGTCCTCGTCGACCAGAGCGACTGCGATTGTGGGGGCCGTATATCCATCCGCATAAACGTGAGTGATGACTCGATTCGCAGGGATGTCAGCAGCGGCATAAACGGTCGTTTGATCATCGCCCCAGGCTACTTGGTACTCCGTGACGGTATCAACGGAAGCATCCAATTGACTGAGCCGGACGTTGTCGAAGTTCGTTTGGCCTCCGTCTGAATCGAGGACGATTTCCAAAGGTTGACCCAGTTGCGCGTGACCGACAGGAACGATGAACTCGACAGTCGCTGTGGCGAAGCCGCCATCGGGAACTGTGACCGTTGTTTCGTCCGCACCAGCCAGCACGACACCACCGGCGCGAAGCTGGAGGTCGAAGCCAGGGAAGACGATGTCGTTTCGGTTGCCGACATCGACTTGTAGTCGATACTTTTGACCCGCTGTGAGATTGGCACCTACAACTTGCGAGATGGATGGCCCGTTGGAGAAGGCAACGTTTTCGCCGTCGGAAAGACCGAGCGGGTATCGGCTGGCAGTGGGATCGAACGTTCCAGCGCCGGCGTCGGCACCGTCGCCGTCAACCCAGTCCGGAATGATTCCATTAGAGCCGCCGGGCACATGGGCTGGATTCTCGAAACTGAAGTTGTTAACAGTGATCGGTTGCCACACGGCATTAGCCGGGTCCGTGATCTCACCGAGCGTCAAGCTATAAGTAGAACCTTCGGCAACACTCGCGGCCCCACTGAGCGTGAGCTGAGGCGAGACATTGTTGATTTGAATTTCGAGTATGCCAGTATCCGTGAAGAGGCTGCCATCACTGACCAGATCGACGGTAATTGTGTAGGCACCATCATCGACAAATGTGTGAAGTACGTCGCCGTCTTGGGCAATTTCTGCTGCCGTAAATATATCCGTCGTGTTGTCGCCCCAGTGCACATGGTACTGGGTGACGACGTCGTCGCCCGGATCGGTCAGGGCACTCAGGTTCAACGTAAACGCACTTCCCTCGTTAATGCCTTCCGTTCCAACGAGTGCGATAGTCGGAGTTACATCTAAGGTCGTAAACGTCGGAGACGTGACTTCGGTAACAACAGTGAATTCAGCACCAGTATCGATGACTTGCAATTGATCGACATTGGTGTTCGCCGGTTCGGTGAATTCGATTTGCCAAGTGCCCGCTCCGCCGCTGACATTGACAGTGATTCCGGCCAAAGCGTTCAGTGCCGACTCGATGCGTGCGGCGAGTGTATCCCCGTCCGAGCTGAAGTCAATCGATCCGGTCCGCAAACTTTCGTTGGTCCCGATCCGTAGCTGGAAGTCGCCGCTTTCGGCATCGCTGATTGTCAACGTCTGGATCTCGTTGGCTCCGGCACTTCCTTGAGTGTCAACGCCAGTCTGGATCGTCGAGTCAACGCCAGTGACGCCGCTTGTCAGACCAATGACGCCAACTTGATCCGTGACGGTCAGGCTAAGCGTATAGTCGCCCTCGTCGATGGGTGTGAATGAGAATTCCGCATCGGTTCCGGGGGCAATAATTTGGCCGTTGGCGGCCGTGACTTGCCAGAGGTAGCTTCGCGACGTATCCAGAAGATTCACGGTGGCACCTAATGGCGGAAGCGACGTCAAGTTGGTTGCCGAGAAGACCAAATCGTCGCCTTCGGCAGGAGCCAAGTTGGCAATGTCAATCGCTGCCGGCTCCAAAGCGATGATACCCAATATAGAGTCCGTTACCGAAAGCGTGTCGGAAGCTGCGGTTGTGTTGGTAAAGCGTTCGACATCGCCTGTGGACGGATCTTGGAAGACATCCGTGATCGTCAACGTCGTCGTGAAATCGCCATCGTCTTCCGCGACAAAACGGAACAACTCTTCGGCTCCGCGTGCAACGACTTGATTGTTTTCGTTTTCGGTTTCCCAGAAGAATTCTCGCGATACCAGCAGCAAATTGCCGCGCGATAGATGGGCTGGCGGCAGCGGACTAGACTGCGATGCATCGTACGAGACCAAGTCGCCATCTGAGAACAACTCACCACCGCCGAATCGGGGCTGGCGAATCAGAACCGGGACCGGATTCACGGTGATGGTCGTGGTCTCAGTTGAGGCCGCTCCATCCTTATCGGTCACCGTAGTTGTAACGACATAACGGCCGGAGTATTCCGTATCAAAGCTGAACGTCGGTTCGGTTGACCCTGGAATGACCTGCCCATTGTTGCTGGATACTTCCCAGGCATAGGTGAGTTGGCTCTGATCAACGAGGCCGGGGTCGGTGGTTCCCGAGGCATCGAAGACTAGAGATTCGCCTGGCGCGGATTCTGTCCCCAGTGATCCTGTTAAGACGATCGTCGGTGCGAGGTTGTCGACAACGAAGGCTTGCGTCCTGCGATCGATTCCACCATCGCCATCATTCACTGACACGGTCAGCGTATAGTCGCCGTCATCGGGAACGATATATTGGCTGAAGTCTGGCGCAACGTCCGAACTCCAGGTCGGATTGCCGTTGATAATTCCGTCGTTGCGTTGCGACGCAAGGTCGGTCGCAATATCGCCCACGCCTTTGCTCAGCGGCCAGTAGCCGACCAATCCAGCGGAAGAGGGGCTGATCGGACCGTTGTTTTGAGCTTGAATGTCTGATGCATTCAATGCCCGGTTCCAGACACGTACCTCCTGCATCCGTCCTGCAAAGCTTCCCGTTCCGATACGGAGGACATCGGAAGTGACATCAAAACCAATGTTCGGATTAGAAGCAACCTCAAGTCCATCGATAAAGAAATGCACGCCTGTCGCAGGGTTAAATGTGATCGCTACATGTTGCCAGGTGTTGAACGTAACGGCATCTACCGCCTGAGCAGTCGTGCCAGTCTTGTAAAGCCAGTTATTGTTGGAGATGGCCAGTGCCCAATTGAAACCACTTCCTGTGGCAAACAAAGACTCGAAACCAGTCGAGCTGTTCGTCGGATAAACCCACGCTTCAAACGTCGCTCCAGGCGACGATGCGCTCTGGTCGATGATGAGTTCGGTTTCGATGGAGTCATCGACACCGTCAAATTGGAGTGAATTGGGCAGCAAGTCAATCTGACGCCGCTCGGGGTCGGTGATGGTAAATCGAGTTGTCGCGCTAGCCAAGTCGCTGCTGCTGGGGTCGCTAAACGTGAATGTATCGACCGTTGCATCGTCAACCTTCAGCGCGTAATTTCCGTCGACAGTCTTTTCTACCGAGAGCTTTTGTCCTTCACGAACCCCTGCGCCACCGTTGGCGAGCTCTAGGTCGGGGGTCGCGGTGATATTGGGCGCCACGTTGGTGACGAAGACCGGGATGGGCCCGGCCCCGATTTGGGTGACCGTGAATACCCCGTCGTCCTGCGGCGTAAAGGTAATGGAATTTGTGCCATTGCCAGAGAAC
>JBLHLE010000697.1:0-4809 GCA_047620805.1 Pirellulaceae bacterium | reverse complement strand
TGGGCCCGTCGCATACTTCCGCATGAACGAGACCATCGGAACTCATCATCTAGTCAATCGCGGTTCGTCGGGATCGACTGTTCGCGCGCGATATCACGACGTGGCAGATTCCGGGAATGGGTTGAGCTCAACAGTACCTGGTCTCACGAACGACGGCGATTCGGCCGTCGATTTCGAGGGCGTTGGTCACGTGCTCGGCAACGGTTTCGACTCACTTGAAACTAATCCGTTTGACGGCGACTGGACGGTCGAGGCGTGGTTCGACCGCGACGCGATTTCCTCGTTTGGAGCGATCTTCTCTAACAGTGTCGCAGAGAATGCTCCCACGTTTGGTTTCATCTCGGGGACCGACGAGTTCGGAGTGTCGGTGGGTGGTGCGACTGCCGCCGAAAGCGTCGCCGTTGATTTGGGAGCGAATCACCTCAATCAGGTAATTTATGCCGCAGTAACAAAAACAGGTGGTAACGGATCTTCCCAGGCAACTTTTCGCGTCTTCGTAAACTTGAATGGAACATGGCTGCCAATTGGAGTTGGCTCGAATGTCGGTTGGGCATTGGATTCACAAGACGGGTTTATGATCGGTCGAACCTTTGGTGCGGGCTACAGCCTTTACGATGGCACGATCGATGAAGTAGCCGTTTACGACCGCGCGATTGGAATTGACGAAATTGAATCGCGATACGCTTACTCGGGGCGAGTAGCAACGAATTCGATACTTGGTGTGCAGCCTTCCGTAGAGTCTCACGGATTCGAAACAATCGATCTCACGCCATCGATCGGATCGCTGCAGTCGGGTGACAATGTTTTGGCAATCCAGGGGCTGAACGTCAACTCTACCGACACGGACTTTCTGCTGGCGCCTTCGCTGCGAGCCGAAGTCGCGGCTCCAACGATCCTCAGACCAGAAATTGTCATCAATGAGATATCGGGTGTTGCGGCGGCCCCATTTTGGCTGGAACTTAAGAACATTGGTACCGATTCCGTCGAGTTAGCGAATTTCGAAATTCGGACCAATAGCTCGGCGCAAGCGAGTTATGTTTTGCCCTCGGCAACCTTAGCAGCAGGCGAATTTTTGGTCGTCGGCGAAACGGATCTCGGCTTCCGGCCATTGGACGCCGACAAGCTACATTTATTTGGGCCCAATCAGCAGTATGTTATCGACTCGGTCAAAGTGACCAATGGATTGCGGGGCCGATCGGAAACGCACAGTGGACGTTGGCTTTATCCCGATGTCCCGACGGCGGGACTCGCAAATAGCTTCTCGTTTGAAGAAGATGTTGTCATCAACGAGGTGATGTACCACTTTCATCCGGAATCGCCCACACCGGGCACGCCAGCAGAATTCAATAGGGAAACGCTGGTCAACTTCTCAGATACATGGCGTTACAGTCCACTGGGGGTAGACCTCGGGACGGCGTGGGATAATACGACTCATACGGTTGATAACGCGATTTGGTTTTCTGGTTCCGCGCCGTTTGGTTTTGAGACCGCCACGCTACCAATCGCGATACAGACCGCACTGGCGAATCCGCTGCTAAACAATCCTCGTTTTGCAACATACTATTATGAGACAGAATTCAACCTGACTCAGGATCCGCAAGTCGATGATTTTCAATTGCGGCTAAGCCACATGATAGATGACGGGGCAGTGATCTACATTAACGGCGAAGAGGCGACTCGATTCAACATGCTCGACGGTCCAGTTGATTTCGCTGCTTTTGCCCGGAGCCCTTTGAACGAGGCGACGATTATTGGCCCCGTCACTTTGCCACTCGATCACGTGGTGCAGGGTCTGAATCGTCTTTCGATTGAAGTTCATCAGATCGGCGCTAGTAGTAGCGATACAGTTTTCGCTGCGGAGTTGGAGGTAATCACAGAAGTTTCTCCTGGCATTCCCGGCGATCCCTTTATTGAATCGAATGAAGAATGGATCGAGTTGTATAATCGTGGCAATGCTCCCGTCGACTTGACCGGCTGGCAACTCGATGGCGGCGCTCAGTACCGTTTCGACTCAGGGACGACGATCCTGCCCAACGAGTATTTGGTTATTTCCAACGACTCCGGGACACTACAGGCAGACTATCCAACAATCGATATCGTCGGCAATTTTTCCGGTGGACTGAGCAATCGATCGGATTTGATTCAGTTGATCGACGCGAACAAGAATCCCGCCGATGAGTTGACCTACTTCGATACAGGTCGTTGGTCTTCGTTGGCGGACGGTGGCGGTTCGTCTCTCGAATTGCGAGATCCGTTTGCCGATAATTCGATTCCCGAATCGTGGGCGGCGAGCGATGAGTCGAATAAGTCAGTCTGGCAGACTATCACTTATCGCCAGACGGCCGAGATGGATGTCGGGCCCGCCCCCGCTCCGTGGAACGAGTTCATTTTTGGGATGCTCGACAGCGGTGAAGTTCTCATAGACGACGTCAGTGTTGTCCAAGATCCCGATGGAGTGGCGATCGAACTAATACAGAACGGCACCTTTGAACTCGATAACGTCGGCTCGGATCCAGATTCGTGGCGTATCATCGGTAATCATTCCGGAAGTGTTGTCGTCGACCCGACCGATGCTGCAAATCAAGCGATGATAATATCTGCCGTTGGTGCAACAGAGCACGTCCACAATCACGCGGAAACGACTTTTGCCGGCAACGCTCCATTGATCAATGGAGTCGAGTACGAAATATCCTATCGGGCAAAGTGGCTCAACGGCTCGAGCCTATTGAACAGTCGAGGTTATTTGGTTCGGTTCGCGTCAACTATTCCTTTGGATGTGCCAGACAATACTGGTACTCCGGGGGCCGCCAATTCGACTGTAGTGGCTAATGCCGGCCCAACCTACACGGAGTTGCAACACTCGCCGGTTGTTCCCGACCCCGGGCAACCGGTGACGGTTTCAGTGAGGGCCGAGGATGCTCAGGGCATTAACACAGTGACGTTGGCATGGGGCGTCGATGGCGGTGCGTTTTCATCCGACCCGATGACACTCGATCCCGCTGGCTTTTACCGCGCTCAAATTCCCGGTCTGCCAGCAGGAACGATCGTGCAGTTTTTCGTGGCAGGATTGGACTCGCAAGGTGCAGTTTCCACGTTCCCGTCTAGGGGTCCACAATCTCGCGCGTTGATTCGATTCAACGACGGTGTTACGACGCCTCAGACAATGCACAACATTCAAATCGTCATGACCAGCGACGATACGGCGGATTTGTTTGAACCAACTCAATTGATGAGTAATCGGTACCGCGGTGCAACCGTTATCTACAACGGCAATGAAGTATTTTACGATGTTGGCGCTCGCCCGAAGGGAAGTCCCGTCGGGCGAAACGTTGATTCGCGGCGCGGCAGTTACAATGTAAAATTCGATCCGATGCAGTTGTTTAAAGGAGTGCATGCAAGGATATCATTGGATGGATCGGGCCAAACTCAACTACTCCAAGACGCGCAGGACGAGATTCTGGCCAAGCATTTGGACGCGGCCGCAGGTGACATCGTTGGTCGATACGATGACCTCGCGTATATGATCGGCCCTCGTAGTGACCACAACAGTACCGTCATCTTGCAACAGACGGTCTATGACTCCGATGACTTCCTGGATACTCGTTACGCCAACGACAACGGCAGGGGAATTTTCTATGAGCACGAGGTGATTCACTTCAATCAGACGACGGTTGATGGCGATCCAGAAAGTCTAAAGATTTCCGATCCGCCAAATGCTGGTGCACCGAACGACTTCGGCGATAAAGGAACAGATAAGGAAGACTATCGTTGGATTCTAATGCTGGAGAACAATCGCGCTCGCGACGATTTTGACTCTATGATCGCGGTCTCGCAGGCGTTCGACGCTCCTGTTAATGAGTTTGCCGATCGCATGGACGCCGCGATAGATGTCGACCAATGGTTGCGGATGTTTGCATCGAACAACTTGATCGGTAACTACGATATTTACGGTACTGGCCCGATGCATAACGTCATGTTTTATGCGCCACCGGAAGGTGGCAAGGTTCAGGCTTTGCCGTGGGACCAGGATGGCGCATTCTTTCTCTTGCCTGTTTCATTTCCTATTTACGATGCCCAGGGAATTAATACAAAGCTAAACCAGCTGATCGAAGTACCTCAGTTTCGCCGGCTTTACGAAGGTCATATGCTCGATATGATCGAGAGCACATTCAATGCCGACTACTTCACTCAATGGGCTCTGGACTATGCGTATACCGCGGGCCAAGACTATAGCGTCCATGTTAACTACGTCGATATTCGCGGTGAATATGTTTTGACTCAACTTGCTCCGCAAGTTTCGTTTGCTATCACTACCAACGGCGGTTCGAATTTCGGCGTGTCGGCAGAATCAACGAATCTGCAGGGCAACGGCTGGATCGATGTTCACGAGATCCGCACCGCAGGTTCGCAGAATTCGTTAAGTGTGACTTGGCTGGATGAGGACACTTGGGGAATTAATGTGCCCCTCGGCCCGGGCAGCAATCTCATCGATTTAGAGGCTTACAATCGACGAGGCGAATTGGTTGGTACAGATTCGATATCGATATTCAATAGCCTCAACAATGTTACTCAACAAGACGCGCTGCGAATCTCCGAAGTGAACTACAATCCATCGGATCCCGCGGCGGGCAGCCTCTTTAACAATGACGACTACGAATATATTGAGGTTACCAACATTGCAGCCGGTCCCGTGCAGTTGGAGAACGCCGCGCTAGTTGATGGCGTGATATTTACGTTCGGAAACTTGACGCTGAATCCGAATGAATACGCAGTTGTCGTTCGCAATCAAGTGGCGTTTGAGGAACGCTA
>JBLHLE010000696.1:0-4814 GCA_047620805.1 Pirellulaceae bacterium | reverse complement strand
CTCGCCGCTGCCATTCCCGCCATTGCCATTAATTGCGATGGCGCCGTTAACTGAAGTAATGCGACTGCCGTCTTCGATTGTTACGCCTTCATTGGAGCGCACGCCCAAACCGCCCACGCCCGTGATCGCAACGGATCCGGCAGTTGCCGACGTACTGGTCGAGCGGACAATTGATTGGTCGATGATGTGAACGCCGTTGTGCAACGACGTATTCTCATCGTCCCCACCCCGGCCGGTAATCACAATGTTGCCAGTACCGATCGTTTGTAAAGTTGCGGAGTCAATTTCGATGCCAATGAAATTGCCCGTCGTGACACTTGCCCCTTGATTGGCGGAGAGGGTCAAGTCGCCGTCAACGACGCTGAGGCTCGAAGTCGGATTCAATTCAATTAATCGCTCGGCGGAGATGGAAATTTTCCCGGTTCCGGTCACGGCTACCGAATCGTCGACATCGACCACGTTGGCATTGACGGTCAGCGACTTGTTAGCGGCGAACGTCAGTGCGGATAACAGATTGGCGCCGTCGATTCCCGCTTCTCCGTTAATTGACACATCGGCCGGAAAACTCGCCGCGAGACTGTTGACGTTGAACAGGTCGACACCCGCGCCGCCATTGATTGTTAAGCTGCCCGTCGGATTTACAAACGTCGTGGTCTCACCGTCGGTGGAGTTAACATTTGTTGCCGATGCACCCACCGCGGCAATCGTGATCGTTTCGTCTTCGTCGCTAAAGTTGAGTGTCGTGTCGATTGTTTGGACGGTGGAGAAGATGGGCTCCAAACCGCTATAGGTGATAATCTGGCCGTCCAGATCGATGTCACCATCGCTGATGTTGTCGTAGTTGAAAATCAGGTGATTGAATTGGGCGGCAACCACGCTCGAATCTACCAGTTCCAGTGTGTCGCCATTGGCGGAGCTAGATTGAGCGCCGCCGGCAAAGGCGACCGCCTTGCCAAATGTTCCGCCGGCGAAATCGAGTTTCAGATTGTCGTCGCCGCCGTGAGTGTTCACGCGAATGATGTCGCCACTCACATTGGCCACAGGAACTACGACATCGGCGCCATCTTGCGTCGCGCCAGTTGATGCGACGAGCGTGGCGAGCGAATCGGAGATTCGAAAGCTGCTACCATTGTCCGTCAACACGATCGTTAGATCGTTCGGGCCGTCGCTAACATCATCGATAAGCAAGTTGCTAAAACCATCCAAGCCGACGCTAGTTGCCAGCATTGTGCGGGGTTCCAGCAGTTCCGGCCGAAGGCTTCGGCGAGTCGACGTGCGCAGACGTCCTGGCCGGCGAAATCGCCGACGGGTAGCTGTGGACATAGGGTCCTCGAAGGGAAAGTGCTCTCTCGTAATTCCTCCATTCATTATAATGAGACTGACCGGCAGCTTAAGCGTTTTGCAGAATTGTCTCTCGGAATTGGAGAGAAATCGCACTCGATACGCAAAAACGGACGGTTAACCGCCAAATGGCCGCACCAGCCATTGTTTTCGTCGGTTGTAGTTGGCTAATTAGTTAGCCCAGCCAGTTATATCGTGAAGCAATATATCGTGAAGCCAGTATCGTGAAGCCAGTATCGTGAAGCCAGTATCGTGAAGCCAGTATCGCCAGAGCGGAAACGCTCAACGACGTCGCTAGCAAGCAGCACAACGGACGGCAGGGTGATACTCGCCACCAATGTCGCGATGGCCGACGGAGCAATATTAGTCGCCAAGAAAGAAGAACAGCCGCGCTGATTTTGGAGAACAGCTCGGCCGTTCTGAGGGGCGAATCGGTAGCGTTATGTTTTCGTGCACGCAGCGATGGGATCAAACAACATGCGAACCCAAAACTGCTTTCACTAAATGAACCGGCGGTCATATCGCCAAATTGTTGTCCTCCAGCACATTTCACTTTTGCGCTGCGTATAATGGACGCTTTCACGAATTCATTGAAGCGGGTTGAGAAAACAGATGCGGAAAATCGTGCTCCCAAATTGTTCAGATCGGCAGCCTTTGAAATTTGTGGCGTGTGCCCTGTTGTTGATGGCTATCTTTACGAACCTTCCAACTCCGTGTCGGGCTAACGATAGTCGGATCAAGAATGTGCTGTTTTTGATTTCGGACGATCTGAAGGCCAGCGTGCTCAGTTGCTACGGCGACAAAATTTGCAAGACGCCAAATATCGACAAACTAGCGAAAGAAGGAGTCGTTTTTGAGAGGGCGTATTGTCAAGGGACTTGGTGCGCACCGTCGCGAAAGTCTTTCATGTTTAGCAAGTATCAGGGAACCGGTGACGTTAACCTCGGACAACATTTTCGCGAGAACGGACATTACAGCGCGCGGGTTGGCAAGATTTACCATATGCGAGTCCCGGGGGACATTATCGCTGGCACCAATGGTGACGATGTTGCTTCATCGTGGACGGAAAGTTTCAATTCTCAGGGCCAAGAGGCGCATACTGCTGGCGACTACGCTTGCCTGAATCTCAATATCTTTACCAAAGAACTCGAGGGCCGCCAATCGACTCGAATGCCCCATCGAATGTTTGTTACTGTTGAACACGATGGCGACGGTTCCGATCAGCCAGATTCAAAGACGGCCGCGAAAATAATCGAACTGATGCGAGAGCATAAGGACAAGCCGTTCTTCCTCGCCGCTGGTTTCGTCCGACCGCATTATCCGATGGTGGCTCCTCGAGAATACTTCGCCGCGTATCCGTGGCAAAACATCGAATTACCTCGACTGGTCGAGAACGATCTCATGGATATCCCGCGTCTTGGAATTGCGGGTACCAACAATGCCAGAAACTCGATCGGTAAGTATCCGGATAACCAGAAACGCATGTGGGCGGGTTATTACGCTTCCGTGACGTTTATGGACAAACAAGTCGGGCGCATCATCGATGAACTGGAAAGACTCGGGCTCCGCGAGAGCACTGCGATCGTGTTTACCAGCGATCACGGTTATCACCTGGGCGAGCATACGTTTTGGCAGAAATCCAACTTGCACGAAGAGGTCGCACGAGTTCCCTTGATCGTTTCGATCCCGGGATATAAACCTGGGCGGACGAAGTCGATCGCAGAGCTAGTCGATATCTTCCCCACGCTGTCGGAGGCCGCAGGCTTAAAAGTCCCCGGCAATCTAGACGGTACAAGTCTTGTGCCGGTATTGAACGACAACAAAGCCAACGTAAAAACGGCTGCGATTTCGTTTAACAAAGGACGAGCCCTGCGGACAGCCAACTGGGCATACATGCGTTACACCGACAAGACGGAAGAGCTGTACGACATGACCGCCGACCCAGGTCAGTTTCACAATTTGGCTAAAACTACCAAGCACAACGATAAGCTCAACGAGATGCGTAAGTTGCTCGCCGAGAAACTGAACTAGTTCTTCGTGGGGTGAAAGGGGCGGTCCCGGCGTCAGTCCTTCTTTTGCTTTGCGCCAAAGCAGATCAGCCGTCCGTCTTCTAAACTAAGGTAGATGTTGCCATCGCGGTCGACGGCGGTGCCACCTTTCACGACTCCGGCTGGAATCTTATGCAGCCACATATCGACACCGGTCTTGATGTCGATGGCCACGATAAATGTCTCCTCGGGATTTCCGTCGGGATGACCGGTGGCGATAAGAGTGTCGTCAGCGATAAGAACGCCAGTGAATCGCCGGTTCTTGGCATCCGTCCAGATCGATTTTAGTGCAGTGCCTCCTCGACGCCGCACCCAACGGGAGGCCTCCTGGTATTCCTTTGGAGCGCCCTCGGGCAGTGGTGTATGTAGAGTCAAGTTGGTAAACAAACTACCTTCGTAGCTGGCGTCAAGGTTCAGGCGACAGCCATCGGCGCAAGTGTAGTTGACGGACAGGTACTTGCCGTATTCGGGGTAGTAGGGATAGAACGCAGTGCGATACTGCGAAGTAACTTGAACGCGCGGTTCATTCTTACATTCCAAGGAATCCAGGTCGTACCTCGCCCACTCGTAGACACCACCCGCGAGAAAACGCAGTTCGTTATCTTCGATTCGAAGATTACCTTGCATGCTAATGCCGTTATTGACTTCTTTGGCCACGACTCCGGAAGTGTCGTTATGAGCTTTTGGAGAGCCGGTTCTTGCGTCCAGAGCGACGACGTGTGTACCGTCGTAGTGAGCGAGTCCCGCCGCTGCGTAAACGGTGTCGCCTTGCACGACGACTCCGCCTGAAACTGGCCATGCTGAGATCAGTTGGTCGAAGACGGGAATCAGTCGCGCGGAAGGTGCAACATGATACGACCACAAAAATCGACCGGTCGTCGCTTCGTAGGCGTAGACTCGGCCGTCCGCGGAACCTACATAGACGCGATCGTTAGCCACTGCGGGCGGATAGTAGATCGGGCCGCCGGCCACGGACTTCCAAACGACTTTGCCTTGTTGATCGAAAGCGCGTACTGCGCCTGTCCTGTCTGCTACGAAGACGAACCCTCCGCCAGTGACCGGTGCGGTTGGCAGGGCGTCAGTCGTGATCTGTTTTTGCCACTTTAGTTGAACGCCTTCCGGTGCGGCCTGAGCCATCGTGTCTGTACGAGCATTGTTGCCGCGATACGTTGGCCAGTCGCCCGGCATTAAACGTAGTGGGGCGGCGGTGACATTATTGGCGATGACGTGACGTTCCGCCGTCGTAAGCGGCCGAGCGGACTCCGTTGCCTTGGGGCTTAAGCTAACATTCCCGTAGAACGATAGCTGGCAGCCGCACATCCATGGCCCCCAGTAAAGTTGGCCGTTCGAAACGATCACTCCGTCCTGACATGGTGGACGCATAGGAGCAATGTGTTGAGCGATATTGGTTTCCGTGAACACTCG